>JAAHGR010000342.1 GCA_010672425.1 Symploca sp. SIO2E6 | reverse complement strand
ATTAATGCAGATATCAATGGTGCCCATTATATGATTAGAAAAGTATTTGGGAATGAGGTTTTTAACTCGGACTCGATAGAGGCGTTTGCAGTAGCGCCTGTACGGATGAATCCGTGCCAACTTTCAGACAATGTATCACAATGTACCGTGTTGTCATAGTCCGAAGGATACTGTTAGGTCATATCTCCTACCTCCTTCTACCTCCTGCCTCGGAGCCTTCTGCCTTGAACCCTCCGGTTCCCCTCCTTGGAGGGGTTAGGGGTGGGTTGGAGCCTCCTTGGAAAGAATATTGATTCAATCTAAAATCTCATCCTCTTGGGTAGCTAAAATGGTTGAATAAGTAGGTTGGGTCGAGGTAACGAGACCCAACGCTGGAGGGGGTTGTGTTGGGTCTCGCTATCGCTCTACCCAACCTACATTTTTAGGTGTGTCACGCCACTACTTAGGTGGTAGTAATTTGTTGGTGGGTGAAAAAGTGTGGGGAGTGTGGGAGGTGTGGGGAGTGTGGGAAGATAGATTATTCAACGTTACTTGTTACTTCAAAACCCCCGTTGTAAGGTTAAATAGTAATCGGGTCGTGATTTGCTCTCAAATCACAGCCACTCGTTGATGTGAAGTCCCTATTCTCTATCTTCAACCCCACTACAAGTCGCTGCATGATAGATCAAATGACTGCCTCAGTACCAGAAGCCTCTACCAAAATTGCCGAACTGCAACAACAGATCGAGTCGAGTTCGGAAAAAAAACAACTCCAGCTTATTCAGGAACTTGGCAACACAGGCACTCCTGGACTAGAGGTTTTAATGACATTTGTACAAGAGCAACGGGTCAAGCCAACTAACCTTGCTGCTGGTCTTGCTTACCAAATTCTCTATCAGGCTGATACCCCAAGCACCAAAGAATTTTTGCAAACCCATTTGCCTACAGGTATAGTACCTTTACGATCTGAGGCTGCCATTGACTACAGTAAATTGCAACAGATGCTACTCAAACAAGATTTTCTGGCAGCTGATCGCATTACCCTAGAAAAACTCTGTGAATTAGCAGGACCAACAGCTGTACAAAGAAAATGGTTGTATTTTTCCGAAGTAGATAGCTTCCCGGCTGCTGATTTACAGACAATCAATAGCTTGTGGTTAATGCACTCCCAAGGCAAATTTGGCTTTTCCGTCCAGCGAGAACTTTGGCTTGCCCAAGGCAAAAACTGGGACAAGCTTTGGCTAAAAATCGGCTGGAAGAAAGAAGACAACTGGACTCGCTATCCCCAAGAGTTTACCTGGGATCTCAGCGCACCCTTAGGTCATCTACCCCTTTCTAATCAACTACGAGGTGTTCGAGTAATCGCCTCTCTACTCTCTCATCCCGCCTGGGGGTGAGGAGAGTGTGGGGAGTTTGGGGAGATGGGGAGATGGGGAGATGGGGAGAAAGGAAATACAGCAGTTTTTGCTGTTATGTGGTACAGTTTTATCCCCCCAACCCCCCTTAGAAAGGGGGGCAGTAAAAGTCCCCCTTTCTAAGGCAGGGCTGTTTCATTCGATCAAGATGCACTTTTGTCAATACCCTAAAACTCAATTTTGGCAACTAATTTCTTGTTTATCCGGTCAAAATTGTTAATCTTTGGGTCGAAATTCATTGATTTTCCCCTTGACAATTTACGCTTCCTTGGGAATGAAACAGCCCTGCTTTCTAAGGGGGAGCAGTAAAAGTTCCCCTTTCTAAGGGGTAGCAGTAAAAGTTCCCCTTTCTAAGGGGTAGCAGTAAAAGTTCCCCTTTCTAAGGGGTAGCAGTAAAAGTTCCCCTTTCTAAGGGGTAGCAGTAAAAGTCCCCCTTTCTAAGGGGTAGCAGTAAAAGTCCCCCTTTCTAAGGGGTAGCAGTAAAAGTCCCCCTTTCTAAGGGGTAGCAGTAAAAGTCCCCCTTTCTAAGGGGTAGCAGTAAAAGTCCCCCTTTCTAAGGGGGATTTAGGGGGATTTTTCTTACTGTACCTCATAACATCGCAAAGTGCTGTAACTCCCAATTCCCAATCCCCAATTCCCAATTCCCAATCCCCAATTCCCAATTCCCAATCCCCAATTCCCAATCCCCAATTCCCAATTCCCAATTCCCAATTCCCAATTCCCAATCCCCAATTCCCAATTCCCAATTCCCAATCCCCAATTCCCAATTCCCAATTCCCAATTCCCAATTCCCAATTCCCAATTCCCAATTCTCAATTCCCAATTCTCTCAACTAACTTACAACGGTTGAATTCTTGGAAGATTTGGAGGGATTCTTGAACAATTGCTTCAGCCTTATCGCGATTTGCGATAACTGGAATTTCGAGGTAAGCTCGTGCCATATCTAAAGCTTCTTCCGCTCGATTGATAATTTGTCCTAATTCGGTAAAATAGCTGAAGCCAGTATGGTAAGATTGGTCAAATTGGGCAATTTGGGCTTCCAGGGATAGCTCATCACCAGAATTAGCCGAAATCTCAGTTAGAATTTCACCTCTCCCCATCCCCGCGTCTCCGTGTCCCCGCGTCTCCGTGTCCCCGCGTCTCCCCGTCTCCCCAAACAACCGCAAGCGTTCCGACCAGAGTAAACCGAGGGTGGTATAGTCGTAAGCGAGGTTTTGTTTGTAGTCTCCGGCACTATCGATGCAGATAGCTTGACGGAGGTTGGCTTCGGCTTGGCTGAGTAAGTTGACCGCAGCTGCTGTATCTGGGGTGTTTTTCGCTAGCAAGCATTGGCTTTTGCTCATTTGTCGATAGCGTTTAGCTATACTCTCATCTTCACCTAACTGCTGGTGGAGTTGGCGGCTTTGCTGGTAATATTCAATAGCTTTGGTGTAATCTCCCGCATCTTGGTAAGATTCGGCTATCCATGACCATTGGTTAGCTACTGCCTGTTGTAGATCTAATTGTTCGTAGAGTTCGCGGCTTTGTTGGTAATATGCGATCGCATCCTCGTATTTACCCCATTCTTGATAGATTCTCCCTAGCTGATAATAGGCTAATGCTATCCTTGATTGGTCATCCAGTTGCTGACGGATTGCCAAGTCTTTATTTTCAAATTCGACTGCTTGCTCGTATTTACTCCACTCACGATAGCAAACAGCTAGCCAGTACCATTGGTTCGCTACATCCTTCTGTTTGTCCAATTGTTCGTAGAGTTGGCGACTTTGTTGGTAATGTGCGATCGCATCCTCGTATTTACCCCAATCTTGATATATTCTCCCTAGCTGCCAGTAGGCTAATGCTATCCTTGGTTGGTCATCTAGCTGCTGACGTATTGCCAAGTCTTTATTTTCAAATTCGACTGCTTGCTGATATTTGCCCCATTCGCGATAGCAATCAGCTAGGAAGTACCATTGGTTTGCAACATCCTTCTGTTGTTCCAATTCCTCGTAGAGTTGGCGGCTTTTTTGGTGATATGCGATCGCATCCTCGTATTTACCCCAGTCTTGATATATTTTCCCTAGATGGTAGTAGACTAAAGCTATCCCTGACTGATCATTGAGCTTCTGGCATATCGTTAAACATTGTTGCTGATATTCGACTGCTTGCTCATATTTGCCCCAGTCACAATAGCCATCAGTTAGCCAATGCAACTCGTCAGCCACATTTTTGTGCTTCTCCAATTGTTCGTAGAGTTGGCGACTTTGTTGGTGATGTGTGATCGCATCTTCGTATTTACCCCAAGCTTGATAGATTCTCCCTAGCTGATTGTAGGCTAATGCTATCCTTGATTGGTCATCTAGCTGCTGACGTATTGCCAAGTCTTTATGTTCAAATTCGACTGCTTGCTGATATTTACCCCATTGGCGATAGCAATCCGCTAGCCAGTAACATTGCCAAGCAACATCTTTCTGTTGCTCCAATTCCTCGTATAGTTGGCGGCTTTGTTGGTGATATGCGATCGCATCTTCATATTTACCCCAGTCTTGATATATTTTCCCTAGCTGATAGTAAGCCAAAGCCACTAATGATTGGTTTTCTATTGTCTGGCGTATCGCTAAACACTGTTGCTGATGCTCCACTGCTTGCT
Source organism: Symploca sp. SIO2E6 (assembly GCA_010672425.1). GTDB lineage: Bacteria > Cyanobacteriota > Cyanobacteriia > Cyanobacteriales > Coleofasciculaceae > Caldora. The sequence continues at coordinate 4,256 of JAAHGR010000342.1, read as the reverse complement.
CGTATTTACCCCATTCTTGATAGATTCTCCCTAGCTGATAGTAGGCTAAAGCCACTAATGATTGGTTTTCCATTGTCTGGCGTATCGCTAAACACTGTTGCTGATGCTCTACTGCTTGCTCATACTTGCCCCATTCTCGATAGCAATCAGCCAGGTTGTACCATAGGCTAGCTACATCCTTCTGTTTTTCCAATTGTTCGTAGAGTTGGCGGCTTTGTCGGTAAGATGCGATCGCATCCTCATATTTACCCCAGTCTTGATATATTCTCCCTAGCTGATAGTAAGCTAAAGCTATATCTGATTTGTCTTCTAACTTTTGGCTTATCGTCAAACACTGTTGCTGATGCTCTGCTGCTTGCTCGTATTTGCCCCATTCTCGATAGCAATCAGCCAGGTTGTACCATCGGCTAGCTACATCCTTCTGTTTTTCCAATTGTTCGTAGAGTTGGCGGCTTTGTCGGTAAGATGCGATCGCATCCTCGTATTTACCCCAATCTTGATAGATTCTCCCTAGTTGATAGTAAGCTAAAGCCACTGATGATTGGTTTTCCAGTTTCTTGCGTATTGCCAAGCATTGTTGCTGATGCTCTAATGCCTGCTGATATTTGCCCCATGCTCGATAGGAGTCACCCAGCCAGTAGCAAAGGTTCGCTACATCTTTCTGTTTCTCTAATTGCTCGTTGAGTTGACGGCTTTGCTGGTAAGATGCGATCGCATCCTCGTATTTACCCCAATCTTGATATATTATCCCTAGCTGATAGTAGTTTGCTGCTACTAATGATTGGTCTTCTAACTGCTGGCATATCGTCAAACACTGTTGTTGATGTTCTACTGCCTGCTCATACTTGCTCCATGCTTGATAACAATCAGCTAGGTTGTACCATAAGTCAGCTACATCCTTCTGTTTATCCAATTGTTCGTAGAGTTGGCGCCCTTGTTGGTAATATGCGATCGCGTCTTCGTATTTACCCCAATCTTGATATATTCTCCCTAGCTGATAGTAGGCATCTGCTATATTTGGTTGGTCATCCAGTTGCCTGGATATTGCCAATTCCTGGAGTTCACATTCGACTGCCTGCTCATACTTACCCCATTCTCGATAGCAATCAGCTAAGCTATACCATCGATAAGCTACATTCTGTTGTTGCTCCAATTGTTCGCAGAGTGTACGGCTTTGTTGGTAATATGCGATCGCATCCTCGTATTTACCCCATTCTTGATAGATTCTCCCTAGCTGATAGTAAGCCAAAGCCACTGATGATTGGTCTTCTAGCTTCTGTCCTATTGCCAAGCATTGTTGCTGATGTTCAATAGCCTGCTGATATTTGCCCCATTCGCGATAGCAATCAGCTAGCCTGTACCATTGGTTTGCTACATTCTGCTGTTTCTCCAATTGTTCGTAGAGTTGGCGACTTTGTTGGTGATATGCGATCGCATCCTCGTATTTACCCCAATCTTGATGGATTCTCCCTAGCTGATAGTAGGCTAATGCTATCCTTGGTTGGTCATCCAACTGTTGACGGATTGCCAAGTCTTTATTTTCAAATTCGACTGCTTGCTGATATTTTCCCCATTGGCGATAGCAATCAGCTAGGTTGTACCATTGGTTAGCTACATCCTTCTGTTGTTCCAATTGCTTGTAGAGTTGGCTGCTTTTTTGGTAATATGCGATCGCATCCTCGTATTTACCCCAATCTTGATGGATTCTCCCTAGCTGATAGTAGGCATCTGCTATATTTGGTTGGTCATCCAGTTGCTGGGATATTGCCAACTCCTTGAGTTCACATTCAACTGCTTGCTCATACTTGCCCCATTCGCGATAGCAATCAGCTAAGCTATACCATCGATAAGCTACATTCTGCTGTTTGTCCAATTGCTGGTAGAGTTGGAGACTTTGTTGGTAATATGCGATCGCATCCTCGTATTTACCCCATTCTTGATATATTCTCCCTAGTTGATAGTAAGCTAAAGCCACTGATGATTGGTCTTCTAGTTGCTGTCGTATTGCCAAGCATTGTTGCTGATGCTCTAATGCCTGCTCATATTTGCCCCATGCTCGATAGGAGTCACCCAGCCAGTACCACTGGTTAGCTACATCCTTCTGTTTTTCTAATTGTTCGTAGAGTTGGCGACTTTGTTGGTAATGTGTGATCGCATCCTCGTATTTACCCCAATCTTGATAAATTCTCCCTAGCTGCCAGTAGGCCAATGCTATCCATAATTGGTTACCCAGCTGCTGGGATATTGCCAAATTTTTGAGCTCACATTCGACAGCTTGCTGATATTTACCCCATTGGCGATAGCAATCAGCTATCCAGTTCCATTGATTAGCTACATTCTGTTGTTGATCCAATTGTTCGCAGAGTGTACGGCTTTGTTGGTAATATGCGATCGCATTTTCGTATTTACCCCAATCTTGATAAGTGATCCCTATTTGAAACAGAGCCACTGCTTCAATTTTAGGTTTTTGAATCTTCCTTGCTATCTCCAACATACGCTGAAAACAATCGAGAGCCTGTTCGTACTTACCGTGTAGGCGATGACAAAAACCTCGATTTCTCCAGAAAACTGCAAAAGCTGTTGGCTCAATATGTGGCTCTAGTTTCTCAAAGCATTGTTGATAGTAGTCAACTGCCTGCTCAAATTTCTCCTTATTCTGATAACAGCTAGCTAATGCCCAATCTATATAAGGACTGAGATGCTCATCCGGCTGTTCAGTTATCTCCTCTAAAAGAGCAATTGCTTGATCATACTTATCTGGACGTAGATAAGATATAGCAGTAAGGAAGGTTAAAACTCTTTGACTCTCTGGATCACTACAATAATGCTGTCGCGTTGTTTCCAAAGCTGGAGTCATTTCTTCCCCTAACTCTTCAGCTACATCCTTCATCTCGCCAAACAGTGTCGGCTCTAACTGACGGACAAATTCAGTCGCCTGCTTAACTAATCGAGTTCCTGCTTCACCACCAGCAATATAAAGGATAACTAACCGTGCCTTAACACGTATTTCATCAGATAGGGTTGAATCATCAGCCGCTTGTTGCAGTCGAGCAATAATTTCACCTTTCTGGTTAAATAGTTCAATTTGCCGCAGCAGCCTTACTAGTTGCTTAATTACGTCATCTTCAAAGTCACTATCTAAACCAAGAACTGTGACAACTAGCTTATCAATCAGCTTTTTCCGAATACTGTTTTTGACCTCAACCTGAGCTAAAACCTCTGCTGCAAATAGTAAATCCTTCAGGGGGAATTCTAACTCGATAGGAGCCGTGTTTTGCCCTGCCAGAATTGGGGGGTTAGGGGGGGTCAACGAAATTTTGGTTGGGATTTCAATTCTCCGCGTCCCCGCGTCCCCGCGTCCCCGCGTCTGCTTATTTGTTCCCCCAACCCTTTTTTCGCTCACCCGGTTAGGGGGGCCATCACCAGCAGAGGACAAAGCATGGGGATCGGATGTATTGGCTTGCATTGATGAATTATCGCCCCAATGCTTTGCCCCTACATTATCATCCTGGAATTTAGACCAAACTATAATTGGTTCCTCCGATGAGGCATTTTTGATTTTAATCTCCCCAGGTTTCAGAGACACACCCAATTGTGGTAAATTGGTTGTAGTGCGAGCATCTTGCTCGCTATTGCTCGCCCCAGATTGTTCGCGATCGCTCATTCGAGATTGCTGACTATCGCTCATTCCAGATTGCTCGCGATCGCTCATTCCAGATAGTTCGTGATCGCTCATTCCAGATAGTTCGCGATCGCTAATTCGAGATTGCTGACTATCGCTAATTCGAGATTGCTGACTATCGCTAATTCGAGATTGCTGACTATCGCTCATTCGAGATTGCTCGCGATCGCTCATTCGAGATTGCTCGCGATCGCTCATTCGAGATTGCTGACTATCGCTAATTCGAGATTGCTGACTATCGCTCATTCGAGATTGCTGACTATTGCTAATTCGAGATTGCTGACTATCGCTAATTCGAGATTGCTGACTATCGCTAATTCGAGATTGCTGACTATCGCTAATTCGAGATTGCTGACTATCGCTCATTCCAGATTGCTCGCGATCGTTCGCCCCAGATTGCTGACTATCGCTCATTCCAGATTGTTCGCGATCGCTCATTCCAGATTGTTCGTGATCGCTCTCGGATGTCATTAGGGTAGCGTTAGCAACATAAGGAGCATCAGCATTTACATTGGATATATTAGGTTGTATCGATAAATTATCCCCCAAATGCTTTACCCCTACATCCCCATCC
>JAAHGR010000341.1:3464-8282 GCA_010672425.1 Symploca sp. SIO2E6 | reverse complement strand
TCAGAAATCGTGGTATTGAAGAAAATGCGCTAGGGCATAGCGTGTGTGAAAATGCCTGTGGAGATGATGGGACAGGGGCTTTGCCTAGTTACCAATCGGTGAAGCAGGAACTCTTAAATGTGAGTTTGAGAATCCCCCGTTATACTGCGTAGCGGTTAACACCGGGAGTATGTCAACTTCTATTAATTGGTCGATTATCGCTACTATTCTTTTCAGTGGTAATGGAGGAGATACTACTTTACAGGCGCAAGGAGATATCCAGACAGGGGATCAAGATACCTTTGCTTACCAGGAAGGGGATGCAGGTAATATTCTCAACACCAGCCAATATGGCAAGACTGAAACTGGAAATATCGATGCTTCTGCTAATTATGGCGATGCCGGAGAAGTATATCTACGAGCTTTACTAGGAATAATTAGCAACAAGATCAATGCCAGTACGACTACAGGTATCGGAGGAAACGTTACCGCTATCAGTACCCAGGATAATATCCAAACTGACTCCATTGATACTCGTTCCCAAACTAATCAAGATGGCCAGATTAATCTCATTGCCCCCAAGGGTACCATTATCACCGCCGATTTACTATCAAGCTACATCAATCAAATCGATCAACAACGGTTAGAAGAAACCGTCGAGTTGCTCGATGAGTCCCTCACTGAGGAGTTTACCAGAAAATTTGGCCAAGCTAGCGATCGCCTTCTCACCATTACCGATATCAAAAAGATGCTCGGTACAATCGCCACAGAAACCGGACAAAAACCGGCAGTTATTTATGCGATCGCTTATCCTGATATAACTATTGAAGGTTTAAGCTTCGAGAGTAGCCTTGCCGTCATTCTCGTTACCCCGGATGGTAAACCCATCGTCAAATCGATTCCCATCGAAGAATTCTCCCGATTCAACAGCCTCATCACCGACTTTGCGGATCATGAAATCAAAAACCTCAAGGAGAAAAAATGGTCAGCAGCCCAAGAATTATACCAAATGCTGATTACTCCCATCGAACCCGACTTACAAGCAGCAGGCATTGACACCTTAATGTTTTCCGTCGATGATAGAATGCGATCGCTACCCTTTGCTGCCCTATACGACGGTAAACAATTTCTCATCGAAAAATATCAAATTGCTTTAATTCCCAGCGTCACCCTCACCAATGCCAGTTACGAAAGCCTCCAAGACTTGCCAGTGCTAGCTATGGGAATCTCCGATTTTCAGAAGTTTGGATTTGATCCCTTACCTGGGGTTTCTGTAGAAATAGAAGCAATCACCAAACAACGGCAGGGAAGTGCCTTCCTCAACCAATCATTTACCTTCAATAACCTCCAAACCCAGCGCCAAGAAAATGCCTATCGCCTGATTCACCTAGCCACCCACGCCGACTTTTCCTCAACCAAAGACGCCTATATTCAACTTTGGGACAGGAAACTCCGATTAGACAGTATACGGGAATTAAGATTATACGATCAACCCCAAGTAGAATTACTAGTATTGAGTGCTTGTAAGACAGCCATTGGTAACGAAGAAGCAGAGATGGGTTTTGCAGGCTTAGCCTTCCGCACCGGCGTCAAAACTGCCCTAGCAAGTTTATGGAAAGTCGAAGATAACGGCACATTAGGATTAATGACAGAATTCTATAGCCAACTCTCAGACAGTAAAACCAAAGCAGAAGCCTTACAAAAAGCCCAACTAGCAATGATTAATGGAGAAGTACAGATAGTAGACAAGCAATTGCAAACCTCCGGCGGCAGTTTTCCCCTACCAGCAAACTTACTCAAGCAAGTGGCAGACAATAAAGACTTATCCCATCCCTACTACTGGGCTAGCTTTACCCTTATTGGAAGTCCCTGGTAGTTTTGGGAGTGTGGGAATAAAAGTAGTAAAAGTAGGTTGGGGGTCGCGAAGCGAAACCCAACAACAGAAAGTTTATATATAGGCGCACACCTTTTCCCATTATAAATAATAGCAAAAAATAATCTAAATTGCAACCAATCTGTAGGGGCGCACCGACGTGCGCCCAAACCGACGTGCGCCCAAACCGACGTGCGCCCAAACCGACGTGCGCCCAAACCGACGTGCGCTACTCAACGACAATTAAACCAAACCCGCCCCGGTCTCTCAACACAATTGCGATCGCAACTTGCTCTCACCCCACCAGACCAAAGCTTGCCTTCCTGGACAAACCGGGGCGGGTTTAACCGATTGACTGGTCACCTTGCTCAATGGTTGGTGAACCCGCCCCTACAGCAATCTTTTGTTTAACCTTACCCAATCTTGTGTTTAATTGATGTAGAAGATAATGAAACCAACTGTAGGGGCGGGTTCGCTCAACCATCTTTACTACTCAACGACAATTAAACCAAACCCGCCCCAGCCTCTCAACACAATTGCGATCGCAACTTGCTCTCACCCCACCAGACCAGAACTTGCCTTCCTAGGACAACCGGGGCGGGTTTAACCCATTGACTGGTCACCTTGCTCAATGGTTGGTGAACCCGCCCCTACAGCAATCTTTTGTTTAACCTTACCCAATCTTGTGTTTAATTGATGTAGAAGATCATGAAACCAATTGTAGGGGCGGGTTCGCTCAACCATCTTTGCTACTCAACGACAATTAAACCAAACCCGCCCCGGCCTTTCAACACAATTGCGATCGCAATTTGCTCTCACCCCACCAGACCAGAACTTGCCTTCCTAGGCCAACCGGGGCGGGTTTAACCCATTGACTGGTCACTTTGCTCAATGGTTGGTGAACCCGCCCCTACAGCAATCTTTTGTTGAACTCGGATCTTTACCAGATTGCTTTGGAATTAGCCGAGGAAGATTAGAAGATCATGAAACCAACTGTAGGGGCGGGTTCGCTCAACCATCTTTGCTACTCAACGACAATTAAACCAAACCCGCCCCAGCCTCTAAACACAATTGCGATCGCAACTTGCTCTCACCCCACCAGACCAAAGCTTGCCTTCCTGGACAAACCGGGGCGGGTTTAACCCATTGACTGGTCACTTTGCTCAATGGTTGGTGAACCCGCCCCTACAGCAATCTTTTGTTGAACCTTACCCAATCTTGTGTTTAATTGATGTAGAAGATCATGAAACCAACTGTAGGGGCGGGTTCGCTCAACCATCTTTGCTACTCAACGACAATTAAACCAAACCCGCCCCGGTCTCTTAACACAATTGCGATCGCAACTTGCTCTCACCCCACCAGACCAGAACTTGCCTTCCTGGGCCAACCGGGGCGGGTTTAACCCATTGACTGGTCACTTTGCTCAATGGTTGGTGAACCCGCCCCTACAGCAATCTTTTGTTTAACCTTTAATTAGCCTAATCGCTATTTGCAAAGATATTATAGATATCTCGACGCACAGCTAGAGTTCGATATAGATCGTCAAAAGTCAGACAATAAATATGGTGAGAATTAACTAATAATTTGCGCTTGCGCCATTCCCAACGATCCTTATCTTTAGCTGAAAGATCGGCATCTCTTCCAATAATCAATAGTCCCATACTGTAAAGCGATCGCCCGCCAAAACGATACTCAAAATCTCTCGTTTCTGATTGCGTATCCAATTTATAAAACCAATCGACAATTTGACTAAATCCTCTTTCAAAACGTGGAGACCATTCCGATAGATTGCGTTTGGTTTGTCGGAAAATGCTATTTTCTACGGCATTTTCAAATTCAACAAAACAATAGGCTCGTCTCGTCGAGTCACCAATGACGAGATCGCACGCAAAATCTCCAAATAAGTCATACTCAAACGCAATGCGATCAGGTTGTAAAATTTCAGGATAGTATGCACCGATCGCAAGGGATAGCTGAAGTCTTTTTCTGAAAAAAGGTAAAATATCATCTTGTTCTGAGAGAAAACGAGATGACCCTAGTAAGTTGTTGAATTCCTTCAGTTCCTTGATGAAAAGACTGGAATCTAGCTTCAACTGTAAAAAATCTTTCATTTACTTGGTTGTCTTTTCAGCTTTATCTGCAAATAAGGCGAGTCTTTGCTTGAGAAAAATATCAAACACGATAATCTCTTCCCCTTCCAAGTAGAAGATGATGCGATAATCGTTAGGCGCACTAATCATGTAATAGTCTTGATTGTCTGAAGCCGTTGCCGTTTTAATCTTTTTCTCTTTGACAAATGTTTCTGAAAAATCCTTCAAAGATTCAATGACTTCAAACACACCTTTTTCTCCTTTCGTCTGCAAAGTATCCAATCCCGGCAGCATACTGCTGTGGACTGTAACGGTTCTTGTCGCTTTACTGGTTTGCGCTGTCATGGTTTTTTTGTATAATTATTTTCTTTTTTGCCCATTCTACCCCCTTGATTAGACAATCTGCGAAAATCCTCTACCAGAAAAGTAGGTTGGGTGAAGCGGAGCGAAACCCAACAACAGAAAGTTAATAGATATAGGCGCACACTTTTTTCATTGTAAGTAATAATAGCAAAAAATAATCGCGATCAGCTCCGCTGATGCCGGAGGCAATCGCAACCAATCTTGTAGGGGCGCACCGACGTGCGCCCAAACCGACGACAATTAAACCAAACCGACGACAATTAAACCAAACCGACGACAATTAAACCAAACCCGCCCCGGCCTCACAAGGCAATTGCGATCGCAATTTGCTCTCACCCCACCAGACCAGAACTTGCCTTCCTGGGCAAACCGGGGCGGGTTTAACCCATTGACTGGTCACTTTGCTCAATGGTTGGTGAACCCGCCCCTACAGCAATCTTTTGTTTAACCTTACCCAATCTTGTGTTTAATTGATGTAGAAGATCATGAAACCAACTGTAGGGGCGGGTTCGC
>JAAHGR010000341.1:0-3454 GCA_010672425.1 Symploca sp. SIO2E6 | reverse complement strand
CATTGACTGGTCACTTTGCTCAATGGTTGGTGAACCCGCCCCTACAGCAATCTTTTGTTTAACCTTACCCAATCTTGTGTTTAATTGATGTAGAAGATCATGAAACCAACTGTAGGGGCGGGTTCGCTCAACCATCTTTGCTACTCAACGACAATTAAACCAAACCCGCCCCTACAGCAATCTTTTGTTTAACCTTACCCAATCTTGTGTTTAATTGATGTAGAAGATCATAAAACCAATTGTAGGGGCGGGTTCGCTCAACCATCTTTGCTACTCAACGACAATTAAACCAAACCCGCCCCAGCCTCACAAGGCAATTGCGATCGCAATTTGCTCTCACCCCACCAGACCAGAACTTGCCTTCCTAGGCCAACCGGGGCGGGTTTAACTCATTGACTGGTCACTTTGCTCAATGGTTGGTGAACCCGCCCCTACAGCAATCTTTTGTTTAACCTTACCCAATCTTGTGTTTAATTGATGTAGAAGATCATGAAACCAACTGTAGGGGCGGGTTCGCTCAACCATCTTTACTACTCAACGACAATTAAACCAAACCCGCCCCGGCCTTTCAACACAATTGCGATCGCAACTTGCTCTCACCCCACCAGACCAGAGCTTGCCTTCCTGGGCCAACCGGGGCGGGTTTAACCCATTGACTGGTCACTTTGCTCAATGGTTGGTGAACCCGCCCCTACAGCAATCTTTTGTTTAACCTTACCCATAATCAGGCAATAGACAATTCCCCTAACATCTGGGTTTGAATAGTAAAATACTACTAACTCCCACAGCTAATAATCCTAACCAGGAAGAAGATTCTGGAACAGCCTCTACTTGAAATGAACTGAAAGCATAGCCACCACGTCCATCAGAAACTCGCAAACCAATGTTGTAAATCCCAGATTTCGCAAACGCCCATAATCCTTGTTGACCAGTAAAATCACTATAAACGCCATCACCGTTAAAGTCCCATTCATAAGTAAGAGTGTCGTAAACTCCAGGATCAGTCGCTAATCCTGAGAAATTGAAGGGTTTATTTGTAGGAACACCAAATAAATCTCCAGTTATGGAAGTTATCGTAGGATTGGCATTACTAGCAATACCACCGAGGAAGAGGAAAGTATTATCATCGTAGTCACAATCACCGCATCCCCAAATATCTTCAAAACCGACTCTTGCTGCATTCTGGGACAGGAAATTAACTCGTGCATGAACGAAACCATCAGCATTACGTCCACCTGGCCCCATTCTAAAGGTGTTACCTGTATCTTGGACTTGAATACCAAACAGAAGTTCAATATCCGGGGCAAAGCTACCTAAATTATAAACGTTACCAACTTGCCGATTCGTAGCAATACAACGATAATTGGGGCTAAAAAGACACAGGGTACTGGTAGCAGCTGACTCGCTGGGAAGAATCTGTACCACAACCTCGCCACCAGAAGAGAAAATTTGTCCGCCAATTGCCGGAAGTGCAGGAGGTGGTGGTGGCGGCGGAGGAGCAGAGGGTTTAATTTCCAGGTTATCGAAGAACATTTCCCCTACACCTTCTAGTGTAGTGTTGAATTTGATGAAGTTATTGAATAACTTGTAAACATCAACATAGCTTCGGGATGAGGTAAAACCCAGAGAGACTTGCTGCCATTCCCCTGTGGCAAAGGGTTCTGATTCAAATCCTAGACTTTGATCTTGGAAATACTTATCCAAAGGATAGGTAGAACCGGGTTGGGCGAGAAAGTCAAACTCAAACAGAAAGTTATTGTAATTGGGGTCTAGAGCAACTTTGGTATAGGATTCAGGAGCCGCCATCAGGGTTTGGAGTTGCTCCCAAGAGGCAACTGTATCACCCTGTAGGGGATCTGCAACCAGGAGGTCTTCCTCATCTCCTGTCTCTGCACTAAACCAATCCAGAATACTATCGGTTTCAAAGTCCTCAAAGAAAAAAGCTTGTGCTGGGGGTGCTTGGATACCCCAACCCAGCAAAAATGCGATCGCGATTAGGTTGGTAGTTCTTTGGAGCTTCATCTTGCTCTATGGAAAATAAAGTGAGATATTCTGCTTAATTTATCTCACTTGCGGTTTTTCCGCAAGAAGGGGTTGACAAAAAATAGAGAATACTTCTTAATGGAATTAAGTAACATAAGTGAGATTAATCTTATTCTCCCATCGACATGTTGTACCATCCCAGCAAAAATACCCAGCTTGATGAGGTAAGGAAACAACCTCAAAAGCACTGGGTTTTACTCGTGCTAATTCTCCGTCTCTTGGGGGGAATTTCAGTAGAAGTCGAAGTCTCTGATGCCTCTTGGCGAGTTGCGGTTAACCAGGAATCCCATTGCCTAGTGAATCTGCTTGATAGGTTAGTTAGATAATTGACCAGAGAAATTTTAGATTTTAGATTTTAGATTTTAGATTTTAGATTTTAGAATAAAACGGTCACAAGCCCCTAAATTTATTTATGGAATAAATCTAAAATTTTCAATCTTTAAATCCTCAAGCCCCTAAATTTATTTATGGGGTAGATCTAAAATCTTCAATCTTCAATCTTCAATTGTTTGACATACCCTGTTCCCTGAGCATTTCATAATAAGGCTGAAAGCAAAGCCAACCAGCTTCAGGACTTCCCACTTGCGATCGCGTTAAACGAGCAACATCAGGATCAATTAAAATAGGGCTGCCCACAGTTTCTGCTAGCAATTGTGCCTGACAGCAACGTTCCATGCAAATCAGCCACCAAGCTGCTTCATCAACTGAATGACCAACAGTTAGGAGACCGTGATTTTGCAGAATAACTGCTTTATTATCACCTAAGGCTGTAGCTAGGCGTTGTCCCTCTGCCCTATGACTGATTAAACCACTATAATTGGTAAATAAACTATGGTCTTCATAGAAAGTACAAGCATCTTGACTAATTGGCTCGAGAAGACGACCTAAACTTGACCAACTTGTGCCATAAACTGGATGAGCATGGACTACAGCTATCACATCAGGACGAATTTCATTAATTCCAGAGTGGATATTAAACATTTCTAGAGTCACCTGTTGCTTTCCCTCCAGAATTTCCCCCTGATGATTGACCTTGATTAAATCACTCGTGCCTATTAAGCTAAAGTGTTTACCAAAAGGGGTAATCCAGAAACAGTCTAAATGTTCAGGGTCACGAACACTAATGTGACCAGCGACACCCAATACAAATCCTAACTGAGCAAATACTCGACAAGCTGCTACTAGATGTTGCTTACGAGTCTGAAGTTCCTCTTCGACAGAGGTAGATTGGGGGGGTTGAGGAAGAGAGCAAAGGAGTTGAGTTGATGCCATTATTGTTAGGAATGGGGAATTGGGAATTGGGAATTGGGAATTGGGAATTGGGAATTGGGAATTGGGAATTGGGAATTGGGAATTGGGAATTGGGAATTGGGAATTGGAAATTGGGAATTGGGAATTGGGAATTGGGAAT
>JAAHGR010000340.1 GCA_010672425.1 Symploca sp. SIO2E6 | reverse complement strand
GCTTGGTACAAGAAGTGATTTTTGCCAGCCTAGGCTAGTGGTTTTATTTACCTGTTGCTCGAATTATACTGAATTATCCGTTCATGCATTCTTACTGTTCCCGACTTTCCTTGAACCGCATTTTCTCCCAATCCCTGATGGTGGGAGTGCTTGCTGCCATTGGTTTACTTTCTGGAGTTGCACCTGAGCTCTCTCAAGATTCCCATACCCTGGTTTTTAGCTCTTCGGCTTACGCTCAAGCCACTTGGAATAAGGCTTATATTGATGAGGCAGAATTGGTAAGATTTGTTCGTGCTTCCATACGCATGGAGATAGCACGTCAGGAAGCCCACGAAGCAATCCAAAGGAATAATGGGGGAATAGTTCCTGAAATTTCTGACTGCTCACTGCAAGGACTTAGCGGGGAGATTAGAAACATTTGGGAACAATTCTGCAACCAGTCTGAAAGTTATCTCAGGGATGAGGGTTTCTCTAATGAGCGCTACAACACAATTCTGAGGATGCGACAACAAGACCCGAAGTTACAAAGACGGATTGGGCAGATACGTGATCTCCTACTGAATTTGCGATAACCATAACCTGTCAGTTAAGCTTATCGCAATATCCTGCTATAGACTCAGCTACAATAACAGACTTCAGAGCTTGCCTATTGACTTATCATGAGGTGATATCCAAATATAGAGGCACGTTTTCAACAAATTGAGCTATTTCCTGTGCCACCTGCATTTATGACGAATCCTTTCGCTCTGCAGTTAACCGTTAACTTTCAACCGTCAACCGTCAACCGTCAACTTTCATCACCAGGTGGTGAAAAATTCTCCAAGGGAGCCGCTTTGTGCCTTCTGGCACTAGCACTGGCAGCATTTACAGTAATTTTAGCTGGATGTGCTTCCAATCGAGCCTCAGATTCCGAAGTCCAGAGTTCTCCTCCTTTAACTGTCAGCTCTGAGGAAGTCGAAAATTACGCTAAAGTGGTTTTAGCGATCGAGTCAAAACGTGAAGCAGCAACTCAGGAAATCCTGCGCATCACCAAAAAAGATAATCTTCCTAAGATTGTTTGCACTCAACCAAAAACTATTACTCGTCTCCGTCGCAATGTTCGTGGTATTGCAGTGAACTACTGTCAGCAAGCGAAGGATATTAGTGAAAGCAATGGCTTGAAAATAGTGCGTTTTAATGATATCACTGCGGCAGCTAAATCTGATGAGCAATTAAAAATACGTATTCAAAATGAATTGGTTCGCCTGCAAAAATAGGGTGAAGGAAAAAGGGGTGGGGGAATGAGTAATATCATGTTCGGTTGATCACTTACACTTTGGTGGCAATAAGGCTCCGAGGCAGGAGGCTCCGAGGCTCCGAGGGAAGAAAGAAGGTTGCAAGGTCGAAGGGAATTATAACTGTTTATCCGAACATGATATAAGTAGACGCGGGGACGCGGAGACGCGGAGACGCGGAGAATGGAAAGACCACACAAAATTTCACCGTGCATCGGCGGGAAGCCCATTCCTTCTCTAGATGGGAAGGATATCCGCCCGCCGCTTTGTTGTTTGTTTTTTGTTTTTTACAAACAACTAACAACTAATATCAATTCCGGTTGCATCGGAATGATTAAAAATCTGGCTTTCTGGTTAGAAAACATAGATGCTGGAGGGCGCAAGCTTTGCGCCCCTACATTACGAATATTATCCCAATGTAGCCGGAATTGATATAACAACTTGCTAACACTCTCATCCCCCGTGCTGTCTTCCGGGGGATGAATTAACTCACTCGTGCTGAATCTTTATTTTTGCTGATGCTGACTTTTACGGAACGCTTGCCTGCCTCTAGGGATATTACCGTTAACTTTACCCTGGCTCTCACTGCTGAGGAACGCACTCGCAGTCGTCACCGCTATGAGAACTCTGAGGGTACAGCTTTGTATCTGCGCCTGCCTAGAGGTACCTTCCTACAGGATGGAGATTTGTTGCGATCGCAAGATCAGGAAGTCATAATTCTTATTGTGGCTAAACCAGAGCCAGTGTTGACAGTAACCTCTCCAATACCAGTCAATCTAATGCGAGCAGCCTATCATCTGGGTAATCGCCATGTGCCTCTAGAAGTCGCTCCCAACTATTTAAGGTTATCTCCTGATCCAGTTTTGCAGGCCATGCTAGAACAATTGGGAGTAGAGTGTAAAGAGGAAGTAGTAGCCTTTAAACCAGAAATTGGAGCGTATAGGCATACTCATTAAAATCCGCGATCGCTAGCTACCCTCCCTATCCCCAATTCCCAATTCCCAATTTCCAATTCCCAATTCCCCAATTCCCCAATTCCCAATTCCCAATTCCCAATTCCCAATTCCCTAATATTAGAATAATAAAGAAAAATTGTTTAGATTTGTGTAGCCTCGACCGGCTAGAGGAATAATTATGGCTGCCGCTGTTTTAGTCCAAAATCTCCAAAAGCGCTACGGTGATGTCGAAGCTGTCAAAGACATCTCCTTTCAAGTGGAACCTGGTGAAATTTTTGGCTTACTTGGTCCTAATGGTGCAGGTAAAACTACCACTATTCGCTGTCTGTGTACCTTAACAGCAGCAGATGGTGGTAAGATCGAAGTCTCTGGGGTATCAGCTTTCGATAACCCGAGGGCAGTGCGTCGCCGCATCGGCTATGTGGCTCAGGAAGTTGCCCTAGATAAGGTGCTCACAGGTAGAGAACTGTTAGCACTGCAAGCTGATCTTTATCATCTGCCCAAGACTTTTGCCAAGGAACGCATCAATAAAATGATTGCTCTTCTAGGGTTAGAGGAATACGCGGATAAAAAAACTGGTAGTTATTCTGGTGGTCTGCGTCGGCGTTTGGATATGGCAGCAGGACTACTCCACCAACCGGAGGTTTTGGTGCTAGATGAACCAACGGTGGGACTAGATATTGAAAGTCGCTTTGTTGTCTGGGAGTTCCTGCGCCAACTACAGAAGACAGGAACCACGGTTTTGCTGACCAGCCACTATTTAGAAGAAATTGATGCCTTGGCTGACCGAGTAGCAATTATTGACAAAGGTCAGGTTATAGCCGAGGGTACACCTTCCCAGTTAAAAGATCAAATAGGAGGCGATCGCATTACCCTGCGCATCCGAGAGTTCTCTCCGACAGAAGAGGCTCAGAAAGCTAAAGATTTGCTAGAAACTCTCCCCTTTGTACAAGAAGTAATTATCAATAACGCTCAAGGTAACTCCCTCAACTTAGTAGTCAAACCCCAAAGCGATGCTTTACTAACGATTCAACAATCTTTGCAAGATGTTGGCTTACCGACTTTTGGCATTGCTCAGGCAAGACCTAGTTTAGATGATGTCTACCTAGCCGCTACTGGTAAAACTTTAATGGATGCCGAACTAGCTGCTGCTGGGAAGCGAGATGTGAAAGCAGAACGTAAACAAAGTATGCGATAAAAACCTAAGCTAAAAGGCAATAGGCACTCTTGCAATAGGCACTCTTGCAATAGGGAAGAAGAATAGGAGGACTTGGAAATTTAGCCGTGTACCTCATCAGTATGAGAAACGCTATAATTCCCTAACACCTAACACCTAACACCTAACACCTAATACCTAACACCTAACACCTAACACCTAACACCTAACACCTAACACCTAACTATGAGCACAACTGTAACTCCTTCTAAACCTGACATCAACTTACCGCTAGAGGCAGGAGGTAAAATTCCGGTTAGTGATAATCCTGGATTGGGTGAATTTATCCAGGAAACTCTGGCTCTAACGAAGCGTCTATTTATTCAGCTACAAAGGCGTCCTTCCACCTTAATTGCTGGGTTGATTCAGCCGCTGATGTGGCTAATTCTGTTTGGAGCCTTATTCCAAAATGCTCCCCAAGGACTGTTTGGCGATGGTATGAGTTATGGCAAATTCCTGAGTGCAGGAGTGATTGTCTTCACTGCCTTCGCAGGAGCCTTAAATGCAGGATTGCCAGTCATGTTTGACCGGGAATTTGGTTTTTTGAACCGCTTACTAGTTGCACCTTTGGCTTCCCGATTCTCCATTGTTGCAGCTTCAGCAATTTATATCATTGCCCTGAGCTTACTGCAAGCAGTGGTAATTGTTACAGCTAGTGTCTTTTTAGGAGCAGGTTTACCCAATCTAGCCGGTTTGGGGATGATTGGAGTAATTATCTTCCTACTAGTTGTAGGCATGACCGCTTTGAGTTTAGGACTAGCTTTTGCCCTACCTGGTCATATTGAGCTAATTGCGGTTATTTTTGTTATGACCCTACCCTTACTATTTGCTAGTACTGCCCTCGCACCTCTTGCCTTTATGCCGGGATGGCTGCAAGTAGTTGCCTGTCTCAACCCTCTCAGCTATGCTATCGAACCGATTCGCTATCTCTATCTCCACAGCAATTGGTCTTTAGCTAGTATTGTAATGGAAGCCCCTTGGGCATCCATTAGCTTTGGCGGAGCATTGTTAATACTCCTGATTTTTGCAGCTGGGGCTTTACTATTAATCCAACCCTTACTGCGTCGCCGTTTTGGTTAAAATTAGGAAGTAGGTAGCGGGGACGCGGGGACGCGGAGACACACCAGAGATGGATTTTCATGCATGGTGGTGAAATTTTTTCATCGGGACTGCCTCCTGCCTTGCAGCCTTGCAGCCTTGCTGCCTTGCAGCCTTGCTGCCTTCTCAATTCCCAATTCCCAATTCCCAATTCCCAATTCCCAATTCCCAATTCCCAATTCCCAATTCCCAATTCCCAATTCCCAATTATGATTAATATCACTACCAAGTTTCCTTCAAAGTTACTAACCCGCCTCACTCTGAGCATCGGCATCTCGACTGTAGCGATTGGCATTACCTCTGCTGTCTTCACTCCACCTTCTTGGGCACAACAAGCAGGGGGAGCCGATGCGTTAGGAGATATCGGTCCACAAAATGAGGTAGATTCCTTGTTAGGGACAGGAGGTGATAACTTGAATCCTTTTGACTTGATTCATAATGCCCAACAAGCTGGTTCAATCAGTCCTTATGAATACAGGCGTGGACTACCGGAAAATATAAATAATGCGATCGATGATTTCCGGCGTCAACAATTAGAGCAGTGGAACAATCAACAGTCTGAGGGCAATCAACAACCGGTATCTCCGGATATTGGTGACAAGCCGGAGTGATTAGAAGAAAACTTCGGAACAGGAAACAGTTCCGAGAAAATAAGGTCAGCTATCAGCTATAAGCATTCAGCCAACAAGCTGATAGCAAAAGAAGCGAAACCGATTATGGGGATTTTGGTATAAAAAGTTACCAAGATCAACCATGA
The DNA here is from genome assembly GCA_010672425.1 of Symploca sp. SIO2E6. Lineage (GTDB taxonomy): Bacteria > Cyanobacteriota > Cyanobacteriia > Cyanobacteriales > Coleofasciculaceae > Caldora. The sequence continues at coordinate 2,993 of JAAHGR010000340.1, read as the reverse complement.
ATTACGAAAAAACCGATACATGATCGAAGATTTATGTCTAGATGGTATAAAAGCAGGCTTGATAATCATGGATAAGGCATGATCGAAATTCGTCAGACCGAAACCTATTCCGAGTGGTTTAAAGCTTTGCGTGATCGTCAAGCAAAAGCACGTATAGACATTCGTGTTCGTCGCTTGTCTATGGGCAACCCAGGAGATGTTAAACCAGTAGGGCAAGGCGTGTCGGAACTGCGGATTGATTATGGTCCAGGCTATCGGGTATATTTCATTCGGCGAGGTGAGATCTTGATCATTCTCTTGGCAGGAGGAGATAAACGAACTCAGGAGAGGGACATCAAAACAGCCCTAGATTTAGCGCAAGACTTATAGGAGGTCTTCATGACTACTATCCAAACCTACCCTTGGGATGCAGCAGAACATCTGGAAACAAAAGAAGATATAGCTGCATATCTTGAAGCTGCTCTTGAAGATGGCGATACAAGCTTAGTAGTAGCAGCATTAGGTGATATTGCTCGCTCTAAAGGCATGACAAATATTGCCCGTGAAACAGGGTTGGGGCATGAAAGTCTCTATAAAGCTTTGTCAATCGAAGGCAATCCAGAGTTTGCCACGGTTCTTAAGGTTATACAATCACTTGGGTTACGTCTCCAAGTTGTACCAATTACCTAACACTGCGTTGGTGCAAAAGTTCAAGCAACTTGCTATCAATTATCCGGAACACGTTATCCCTTTAAACCTTTTGATATTCGCCTGGCTTATCTAGATCCTGACATACAACCCCTTTTTTCAAGACCAAATTGAAAAGTTTCAAGATATAACTCCAAAAGCAAATCTATCAGATATTGCCCGTGTCTACCTGACTGAATTAGGAATCACTGATCCTGATGAGGATGCCGAAATGGCTGCATTAATTTGGATGCACACCCTTGCAATTGGTTATTCACCTGACTACCTGGAAGAAAATGCTGATGGAATTCGCGAAAATTTTCCGCGCATTCCCCTTCCTAATAGCAAAGATTTACTGATTTCTTCTGCAAACTTGGGGCGTAAGGTTTCCTTGCTTCTAGATACTGAAACCAAAGTTGAATGTGTCACTACAGGAACAATTCACCCAAACTTACGCTGTATTGCTGTAACTTCCCGTGTTGACGGTGGCAAACTCAATCCTGATAAGGATTTAGCCCTAACTGCTAGGTGGGGTTTTGCCGGGAAAGAAGGTGTAACCATGCCTGGTAAAGGCAGAATTCAGGAACGAGCGTACAACTCACAAGAGTTACAAGTTGTGAGCGATTTAGATCAAGCTTTGCTTGGTGCAACCACTCGTGATATCTACCTCAATGAGGTAGCCTATTGGAAAAATATTCCTGAGCGGGTTTGGGATTACATGATTGGCGGATATCAGGTGATCAAGAAATGGCTCAGCTATCGGGAAGAACCTTTATTAGGTCGTCCACTCAAACGAGAGGAGGTACAGGAAGTTAGCCACATGGCACGACGGATCGCCGCAATCTTAATTTTAGAACCTGAATTGAATGAGAATTATGAGTTAGTAAAGCAAGCAACCTATAACTGGTCTAGCCCTTCGTCATAGCATTGGTGAATAGTCCCTGGCGTTGGCGCAGTATAACAATGCGTTAGTGCAGTCAGATTCATTACATTTGATGCGATAAAATTACCAATTATATCAATTCCGGTTGCATCGGAATGATTAAAAATCTGGCTTTCTGGTTAGAAAACATAGATACACTGAGGGCGCAAGCTTTGCGCCCCTACATCACGAATATTATCCCAATGTAGCCAGAATTGATATTAATAGTGACGATCGAGTAGTTTGGCAGTTAGCCCAGTCAAATCAGATGATTTTATTGACTGCTAATCGTAGTATGAGTTGACTGCTAATCGCAGTATGAAGGGCGATAACTCTTTAGAACAAGTGATGCGTGAGGAGATTACTTCTCTTGTCACTGCCAGTTGTTACTATTGGAAATGCTGACCGTCTGCTAAATGATTCCGAGTATCAAGCATTTTTTTACCTTTCCAAGTGCAAGGAAATTGAATATGGGTGGTTCAAAAACCTTGCACTCCTTGCGGGGAAATCCCTGGGTAACCGAGGAATTCGAGTGCCCAAAACGCGGGATAAATGCTTCATTCCTTCTTACTTTTTACTTGTTACTTGTTACTTGTTACTTATTCAGCAGACCCTAACTAAATAACCCATCAGTTGTTTTTGGCTGACTTATTCAGCAGACCCTACGTAAACCCGCCCCTACAAATTTACTTTCTTTTCTTCTACATAAGTTACCTTGGAGCCCTCTGCCCTCTGCCTTGTTTCTTAAGAGCTCCCCAGGAGCAGATGGTGCCCCCAATTGAATAGGAGAAACATATCTCCTACCTCCTTCTACCTCCCTCCTCCTCCCTCGCCTCCTGCCTCGGAGCCTCCTGTTTATCGAGAGTAATGAGTCAATATACCTAACACCTAACACCTAATCAGGGTAAGCCATTGGGATCAACCCCCAATTCTAACAGGCGATCGCGTAACTGTTGGATCGTAACTTCTGCATTATCTGCCCTTATTCGTTCTTGTTCTTTAGCTTGTTGTTCTTGTTCTTTGGCTATTCGTTCTTGTTCTTTGGCAAGTCGTTCGCGATCGCGAGCATCCTCAGCTAGAATAGCACGTTGTCGTTCTTGTTCTTTAGCTTGCTGTTCTTGTTCTTTGGCAAGTCGTTCTTGTTCTTTGGCAAGTCGTTCGCGATCGCGAGCATCCTCAGCTAGGATAGCACGTATTCGTTCTTGTTCTTTAGCTTTTCGTTCTTGCTCAGTTCTCTCCTCTATAGATTATATGTGCACACCTTCTCTATTATTAATAATATTAGCAAAAAGTAATTGGGATTGCAAGCGTTATTTGTTGTTGGTTGTTAGTTGAATGTTTAAGAAAAACAAAAAACAAACAACAAAGCGGCGGGCGGCTATCCCTCCCATCCCTGAAGGAATGG
>JAAHGR010000034.1 GCA_010672425.1 Symploca sp. SIO2E6 | reverse complement strand
CCGGAATTGATATGAAACCCAACGCAACACAGTCGGGTGTTGGGTTACGAAGAAGGCTACACCCAACCTACTTATTCCACCATTTTAGCTGTGTCACGCCAGTAGTGGCGTGACACACTTAAAATGAGGGAATAGATTTTGGCTCAAACGCTTTTTTTCGCTCACCCGATATAGCGGGTATATCGATACCGGATTTGGTATTAGGTGGTAGGTGATAGGTTTTTCTGCCAATTCCCCATTCCCCAAAAAAACAGGGTAGCTGTAAAAACTACCCGGAGGATGCTTCTATTAAGTCAAACAAGCTTAATGGTTTGAATCTATATTGTTGTAGTAATCAACCATTGCTGATTAACAGATTAAACAGCGACAGCTTTCTTCGCTACAGCAGCCAACTCACCACTAGCATACTTAGCAGCAAATTCATCTAGAGTCACCTGCTTAATTTTGCTAGCATTACCGGCAGTACCAAACTGCTCATAACGATCCAAGCAAACCTGCTTCATGTACTTGATGGAAGGCTTAAGGAAGTGACGGGGGTCAAAGTTCTTGGGATCTTGAAAAGCAGCTTCCCGGATAGCAGCGGTGATAGCTAAGCGGTTGTCGGTGTCAATGTTTACCTTACGCACACCACTCTTAATACCTTTTTGAATTTCTTCAACTGGCACACCGTAGGTTTCAGGGATAGCACCACCATACTGGTTGATAATGGCAATCAAATCTTCCGGTACAGAGGAAGAACCATGCATTACCAAGTGGGTGTTGGGTAAGCGGCGGTGAATTTCTTCAATCCGGCTGATGGCGAGGATTTCACCAGTGGGTTTGCGAGTGAACTTGTAAGCACCGTGGCTAGTACCAATGGCAACTGCCAAAGCATCTACTTGGGTTTTCTCAACAAATTCAACTGCTTCATCGGGATCGGTTAAAAGTTGATCATGGGAGAGTTTACCTTCTGCACCGTGACCATCTTCCTTGTCACCCATACCAGTTTCTAGGGAGCCCAAGCAACCGAGTTCACCTTCAACACTAGCACCAACAGCGTGAGCAACTTTTACTACTTCAGCGGTGACACTGACGTTGTACTCAAAGCTAGCTGGGGTTTTGGCATCTGCTTCCAAAGATCCATCCATCATGACGCTGGTGAATCCGTTACGAATCGCAGAATAGCAGGTGGAAGGAGCATTGCCATGATCTTGGTGCATAGCAATGGGGAGATGGGGATAGGTTTCTACTGCTGCGGTAATTAAATGACGCAGGAAGTTTTCCCCTGCATATTTACGAGCACCCCGAGAAGCCTGCAAAATCACAGGACTATCTGCTTCATCAGCAGCCTGCATAATTGCCAGGATTTGCTCCATATTATTAACGTTATAAGCTGGAATGCCATAGCCATTTTCAGCTGCATGATCCAGCAGCAGCCTCATAGGTACGAGCGCCATAGATAGTCCTCCTAAATTTTTGGTTTGTTGTCAGGTAGTTGTTTTTTAAGACAAACTTAATTCTTCTTACAACAATCTTAAGATATTTTACCAAATTATAAGCAATTGTCTCGAAAGATTTTATGGGAGGAGGGAATGGGGAACAGGCAATAGGGAATAGGGAATGGGGAGCAAATCGAGGAAACCCGCTCTGAGACGTTGCATGCAACGTCTCAGAGCGGGTGGGATGGATATATATAACAGGAGTCTATACTCCTCGGTAATAGCTAAACTTCTCTCTCCAAGCTTCCCCAGCAGTCTAGCTGAAGGCTTATAGCTAAAAAATGGGTCGCCTGGGATTCGAACCCAGGACCAATCGGTTAAAAGCCGAGTGCTCTACCACTGAGCTAGCGACCCGTGTATAGTGAATTATTTAACACACTATCCCATATAGTAGCACTAATCAAGCCAAATTTAGCAAGTAAATCACAAATTTTTTACCGTCAGCCTGAATAATGCCTCAACCGTCTCTCCAGGAGGTATTTGGGTAAGTTGCTCTCCGGTATTGAGAGCATTGCGGGGAGCACTCCAGGGTTCGAGGCAATGAAAGTCCTTACCCTTAATTGCCCAGAACACCATAGTGGAGTAGATATCACTGTAACTGAGGGTCACTTGCAATTTACTTTCTGTATCGGTAAAGCTAGCAGAAAACCCCTGCAGTTGCCGGAAAGCCACATCAATTTCCTCCTGCTCTAGATCAAAAGTACCAGAGAAAGGATGCATTAGACCATTCCGATCCTGGTATTCAGACCCTGGGATGTCAAATTGCAGTTGGGTTTTATCCTTTGCCAGAAAGTAGGGATGAAAACCGGCAGAAAAAGGCATCGGTTCCGGGGAATGATTAGTATAGCGCTGCTGAATATCTAAGATATCTCCCTGAAGCAGGTAAGTGAAGGCGACTTGAAAGTCAAAGGGGTAAACAGCACGAGTCTCATCATTACTATTGAGAACGACAGTAAGGCTAGGGAGTCCATCGGTTCCCTGTTCTGTAACTGACCAGGGCAAAACACGGGCAAAACCGTGTTGTTTGAGGGTGTACTGTTGTCCCTTATAAGTATAGGTATTATCCGGTAAGTTACCACAGATGGGGAACAGGATCGGGATGCCACCCCGAACACTCAGGTTGGGCTCCTTAAACCTTTCCTTGTCAAGGTAAAAAATCTCCTTGTTTTGGTAACTCCAGCTAGTGACGATGCCACCCCTCTCCGGAACGACTACTACTTGAGACTGGGCTGCTTCGTCAGTGAGAGTATAGGTTTCGTACTGCTCTGATGAGCGTGCGATCGCCAAATCAACCTCCTTTTCTTTTTGAACAAGAATAGCGACGCATTCCCCCACCTCGCCGAAGGTGGGTGGGGAGAGCTTCATACCTTCAAAACTTTAACAAGAAAGCAGGCATAAGGAAAGCCCGAACTTCCCACACTCCCCACACCTCCCACACTCCCCACACCTTTTTTCGCTCACCCCCCTGTTCCCTATTTCATAATTTTCACCACTGCAACCAGCAGATAGGGCAAAGAGTATGTCACAATATCAATAAAACAAAAATCCCCTGTGCTTGACACATGGGAAGTGTCTACTAGACATCCACTAACGATAGTCGCAATGGCGAAGTTCATCTGTGCCGTCGAAGAGCATTGGCTCCCTGTCAATGTTGATTTACCAGGAATATTCCCTTTGCTCCCAGGGCAAATTGCTCTTCAACATTGTCTTGAAAAATTTTTCGATGATTACTTAGATACTTGAGATGAGTATGTCGAAGGTTGCTTTCACTGATTTAAAGTATTGTGAAATTTTATTTCTCCATGACCACCAAAGACAAACCTTACTATATGAGTATGCCAGGGCAAACAGTATGGACATATTTTCCCCTTAAAGAGGAATAACCAAAGCAAGTTAACCATACACCAACTTCACCAGTAGTTTTCATTTCTAACTCAGGAGTTGTTGAGTTGATAATTACTCAAAGATTGATTTTTTTAGGAGAAATTAAATATGCTACACCGCAAGATTTATCAACTTTGTTGTGATAGTCGTGAGGTCAACATCTTCTTGCGGGATCAGCAACGTTGGATTGATCGTGCCCGCATTATCGACATTGAAGGAGATTTAGTTACCATCCGTTATGAAACTGATGAAGAAGATGAGGTCTGTGCTTGGGAAGAAATGGTTCGTCTGGAGAGCATTGGTTCTGTAACCCAGAAGTTAGCTTCTGTTGTCAGAAGTCAAATCGAGCCATTGGTATCTGAGGATTGTCCCGAAGCTGAACAAATTCCTCCCCATTCTCAAGATTCTAATCCAGATTAGTAAGCTAAAACGCATTTAAAATGCGTTTTAGCAAGGCACTCTTGCAATAGGCACTCTTGCAATAGGGGACTCGGCTCTATCGTTGTTATTTGATTTCACCAATATACAGTTTAAATGCGCGACAGCTTAGAAGAAGACTCCGAGGCAGGAGGCTCCGAGGCAGGAGGCTGCAAGGCAGTCCCGATGAAAAAAATTTTTCACCACCATGCATGAAAATTCCTTTCCCCGCGTCTGGTGCGTCTCTTTTCAAATCAGACCATGAGAGTGTTTATGACTTAGAGGAAACACTAATGATAGCTTCCAAAACAAGTACTATTCTCAAGTTACCAGCTAAACGAATAACACCAGAAAACTTCCAGCAGTATGGCCAAGTAATTTTTGCTTCTGAAAATGAAAAACTCTATAATGCTGAAGATGCTCAGTTAAATCTCCAGCATGGTACTCCTCGGTTCTACATCATGCGACTCAAGCAAAATGGTCGTAAATTTGAGAGTATCACACGCCATAGACAATGCACTCAATGTTTAGGTTCCCTAGAAGGCAAAGACTGGTTCATAGCAGTTGCTCCTCCTAATCAGGCTAAGGAACCAGCATTGGCAGCAATTTCTGCTTTCCATATTCCGGGGAACTGCTTCATCAAATTAGAAGTGGGAACTTGGCACGCCGGACCCTATTTAGACCATGATTTTGTAGATTTCTATAACCTGGAACTGAGTGATACTAATGTGGTTGACCATTTTACCCACAATTTTTTCAAAAGTCATCGGTTGGAGTTTGAAATTACTGGAAATTTTAGATTTTAGGGATTTGAGTACCCACAACTAGGATACATGCTTCATTCCTTCTTGCTTATTACTTATTACTTGTTACTTATTACTTATTCTCCCAAGCCTTAATTAAAAACAGAAGAGAGTATCCTGGGTGTTGCGTCCAGTGGTAGGATTACTGCCACTAGCGACTTCGCAAAGCTTCCGTTGCCAATTTCGACTGAGGATAACATCGGTAAAATCTGCTCCCTCAATAATTGCACCATCAAACCTAGCATTAGCAGCAAATACTCCCTCAAGGACAGCATTCTTTAAGTTAGTCCTGGTTAAACGAGCTGAGCCTAAGGTAGCATTAGTGAGATTGGCTCCCTCGAAATTAGCGTCTTCCAGATTGGCGGAAAATAACTTAACACCCCGTAAATCAGCGTTACTAAAGTTAGCATGGCGGAGATTGGCTCTGTTAAATTCATCATCTGTTAGCACCTGACCAGAGAAATCTTCACCAACCAAGCTTCTACTACTGTAATCTATCGCTAGTACAGGGGTGGCAAAGCTGGTGACAAGCCCAACACTGATGACTAACAAGAGAGATACTCTCCATAAAAGAGTTGGAATATCGAGGGGTTGCCGACTAGTCATAGGAAACAATAATATAGAGTGCTAATCTAAGATGTATTTTACCACCTAACACCTAACACCTGTGAACCCTAAGCACTACCCCTCAGCTAACCCTAACCAGCAGCTTGAAGTTGGAAAATTGGGAGAACAACTAGTAGCTCAATGGTTAAAGACACAAGCTTGGATAATCTTAGCTCATCGTTGGCGTTGTCGCTGGGGAGAAATCGACTTAATTGCTCAACGAGGAACAGGGAAACAGCTGATGTTGGCATTTGTCGAAGTGAAAACTCGCAGTTTGCGAAATTGGGACGACCATGGTTTACTCGCAATTACGCCGCAAAAGCAAGCTAAACTTTGGCAAACGGCTGAGCTATTTTTGTCGGAAAACCCAGCAATGGGAGATTGTTCTTGCCGGTTTGATGTAGCTCTTGTCAGCTGTGAACGTCTGTCTCCAACTGCCAACTCTTCTGCGGTTGACAATCCTCTACAAGTACGATCAGTGCAGCTGGGGACACCGGTATTTGTTGCAGACTATAAACTTATTTTGCGTGAGTATATCCCGCTCTAAGAAACTTACCCAAACTTAGACAAATCCAGACAAAGCTGTATGCCTTCGCTTGACGTTCTTTTCCTGCTTCGACGCACCCGTCCCGCCGAGGCAGGACGTTTGTTTGATGCTCCACCGACGAATTGTTTTAGTTGACACTCCCAAGAGATTGGCGGCTTCAGATACCGTGATTAAATTAGACATAATTTTATTATATCACGAACAATGTCTAAGTTCATGCAATTTTGTCTAATTTCTCGCTTTCTGCTGAATTCCCCTCTGCTTTTGATTAATCTTTGTTAAGCAACCATAGAGTTCACGGAGAGGAGAACAGAGGTTACGTGATCGCTTGGAAGGGTGCGAAGAGGGATAATTTTAACAATTCTTAACAGATGCCATTGATATTTATTTGATACTCAATTGAGAAAATACTTTATATTTTTTACCTAGGTTTTGCCACAACTATTGGTTAAGCTAGGAAGTAAGATAAACACTAGAGGAGGTTCTATGAACGCTGGTTTAAAGGTAGGTTTAGCTGAACTTAAGCAACCTACCTGGCAAGCAGTTATTATGTTTGCTTTGGGTTTTTGGCTGAGTTGCAGCGTAATTCTGGACTTTGTGATCATGCCTGCTCTATCTAGTGCTGGTATGATGAGCCAAGGTAGTTTCGCCACAGCAGGTTATTCCATTTTCTGGATTTTTAACCGCATTGAGTTACTTTGTGCCACTGTGGTGTTATCCAGTCTCTTAGTACTCCGTGGCACTTCCAATCTTTATCGTTATGTGAGACGCTGGTCGATCCTGTTGGCTGCACTCCTGCTGGCAATTGCTCTTATATATACCTATGTGATGACACCGCAGATGAGTGCTTTAGCAATGCAGTTGAATCTCTGGCAACCAGCAACAGGGATGCCTGTAGGTATGGTTGAAATGCACGAAGGATATGGTGTGCTAGAAGCTATCAAGTTGATAGCAGGAACCACCATACTAGGCTGGTGCTACCAGGATTATCGTAATCTTGCTTAGTCTGTAGAAACCGGGTTTCTAAAAGAGACCCGGTCTCTGAAGGTTTGAGAACCACAGCAAACGTAATGCCATTAAGGTAAAGCCAATTGCCGCCATTACCTTGAGAGTGCGCACCGGCAACAATTGAGCTATTCCTCCTCCGAGTATAACTCCTATAAGTGTCGCCAACAGCAGTGCAGCCACCGAACCCAAAAATACGGCACGGGGTGACTTAAGACTACCACCCAAAGCGATCGCGGCCAGTTGGCTTTTGTCTCCAATCTCTGCCAAAAACACCGTAATGAAACTTAGTCCGAGAAGTTGCCAATCCATCTGTAGTTTTTAGTTGTTGGTTATTGGTTGTTCGTTGTTTGCTGGGCTATTGTTTAGGCTTAACACCGGTAATATTACCCCATTTGTACGACATCCCAAAGCAGCATCACTGCAATCAAGAGTAACAGACTTCCCGCCGCCGTATCCAGATTTTTCGGAGAAAGCCGCTTCGCCAGCCATTGTCCAACCAGTACCCCTAGCAAGCTGGTAGTAATCAGTGCTCCCGCTGCACCAATGAACACAATCCAAGGAGATTGAGATTGCGCACTAATCAGCAGGGTTGCTAGCTGGGTTTTATCTCCCATTTCTGCTAAGAAAATAGTGAGAAAGGTTGAGCTAAAAGCCGCCCATATCCCCTGATTGCTCGCCTCAACTGGTAATGGTTCTTCAGAAGTAGTCAATTTATCAAGTTTACTCATCTTTTTTCGGCAAATGGGTTTCTAACTTGAGGCAGTTACGACCATTAGCTTGCATACGATATTCTACCCTGTCCATAAGCCGGTGCATAATTAGCCAGCCATAGCCCCTATCCTGTTTATCACTGGGATTAGGTGGTAGGTAAGTAGTGATGTCAAACCCTTCGCCACGATCCCAAATCTCCACAGCAACATTTTGCTCCTTGACTTCGAGGCAAATTAAAACCGGTAAATGGGGTTGCTCCCGATGAGCATGACGCACGACATTGGAGTAAGCTTCCACCAATACCAGTCGCAGACGATTGGATTGACGAGGCCAATCGACACGGTCTCCTAACTCTAATTCCACACAACTTAGCAACCAATTTTCAACTATGGTCAAAAACTTCAATTCACTCGGTACCTGTAGCTGTGTTTTCATAACTACAGAACCTCCAGAGAAAGTATAGTTTGGTCGTCCTCCTGAACATTATTGGTGCATTCTCGAAACCTAGCTAATAAATGCTGAAGCTGAAAGGGATCTGGTTCCTGGAGTAGCAATTGCCAAAGACCTGACTGAGTGAGCATCGAGTTGGTAGTTTGGTGAATGTTTGGTTGACTTCCAGATACTGGTGTAACTGAGATTGTGTTGACTTCCTGCTTGACTGTTGCCTCTGTAATACCATCACTGATCAAAAGCAACACCTCACCAGGATTTAAGGTTAAGCTTCCTGAATTTGCCCTCCAAGTCGGTAAAATCCCTAAGGGGACACCACGTACTTCGAGATAGGTTGGCTCCACCATCACCTGCATATTAGCAGCAAATCGCTGTTGAACTAACTGATGGTGAGACCAGACAAGAGGATAAATGTGACCGGCGTTAGCGTAAACTAGCTGCTGGGATGATGGGGTATAACGAGCTAGCGCCATGGTAATGAAACAGTTATTACTGAAAAGGTCGTCTGACATTATACTATTAAGACTTGCCATGACAACCTCCGGTTCCGGAGATATCTCTTGAGCTAACTCTCGCCGCAAGATTGAAATTGCACTGGCCATAAATAAAGCAGCAGGGACACCTTTACCAGAGACATCTCCTACCGCTAACCAAATATCTCCTTGGGGATGAACATAAACTTCAAAAAAATCGCCTCCTACTGCTAAAGCTGGATAACAATGAGCTTGTACTCGCACCCCTTCAACATCTGGCATACTTTGGCGCAGCAGGTTATTTTGGATTTGGCGAGCCACCTCTAGCTCATCACGCATTTTTTGAGCATTTAGCTGAATGCGCTGATGAAGTTTTGCCTGGGAAATTGCCAAAGCTGCTTGCTCACTAACAGCTTCCATGAGCTCAACGTCTTCAGAAGACCAAGGATTCTCAGTTCCTCGCTGATAGAGATACAAAACTGCCAAGAGTTCTTGCTGGTAAACTAGGGGAACGACAAAATGGACTAAATGACGATTATCTGTTTCTTTTTCTTGAAACAATTGGGTTTGTGGGTTGTTTAAGATACTCTCAAAAATGGATTCGGTGTTGGGTGGTGATGATGTTTGAGCATTACCCTGGGCTAGGTAAGAAAAACATTCTGGTGTTAGCTGCTCCCCTTCTACTGGTCTGAGGATACAACCTGTTGCTTCAAAAGTTTGACCAATCTTGGTGACCACAGTTTGCAGCATATTGCTATAGTCCAAGGACTCTCTAATCGCTGTGGTCACTGCATTAAACAGTTCTTCTCGTCGTAAGGCACGGCGGAGTTGATTGGTTCTTTGTTTGAGTACCTTGTATATCTCTGCTGCTTGCTGGACTAATGTTTTGAGATACTCAGGGTTCCAAGGCTTGGTCAGGAATTTAAATACCTGTCCGGAGTTGATTGCTTCTACCAAATCTTCAACATCGGTAAAGCCAGTTAACAGAATACGAATTGTATCTGGAAAACGGTCAACCGTCTTGCTCAAAAACTCTGTCCCGTTCATTAGGGGCATTCGCTGATCAGAAATAATTACAGCCATTTCCCCTTCTTTCTCAAGAATTTCCAGGGCACTAATTGCTCCATCTGCGGTGAAGACACGAAAATCTCGCCGGAAGGTTCGATACAACAAATCTAGATTGTCAGGCTCATCGTCCACCACCATCAGTTTTAGTTTTCGACCATCTGCCTGACTCATGCATTTACTCCAGTTCTTTGATAACTGTTACCAGACAACAGCTTGAGGATAATCCAAGGAATATGTTGTGGTTTTTCTCACCGAGCAACGACTGGATCAAACTCTCAAAGCCTTGATTGCTAGTTGAGATGCTCCTGATATTTGACCAAAGGGAGCTAATTAGGATGGTATAGGAGTTGAACTGATCCAAATTGCTCGGGTTTTATCTGGACAATAACACTGCCTCCTAACAGCGTCATTGCCCGGACAAGAAAGAACATCTTGTGACTAACCCACTAATCCTGAGCGGAGAGCACGAACAGCTGCTTGAGTACGGTCATCGGCACAAAGCTTATTCAAGATATTCCGAACGTGAGTTTTAACAGTTCCCACAGTGATGTATAGCTTTTCAGCAATCACTGCATTGCTGCAACCATCAACAATCAGCTGCAAAACCTCCAATTCCCTTTCAGTTAAGGGATAAGCCTCAATCAGTTGGCTATACTCAGGTTCAGCAGCGTTGATCGTCACAGTGTTCATTGATGCTGTGGCTGTAGTTCTTGCCTCGCTTGACTTGGCTTGTTTGAGAACAACCCCAGCGATCGCTGGATCAATCCAGGCATTACCTTCACTCGTAACATGTAGTGCCTCTAACAGATTATCAAAACTGATATTTTTCATGCAGTAAGAATCAGCACCAGCGGCAAAAGCTGCCATCACAGCTTCTTCGTGATCCTGCAAAGTAAGCACCAAAATCTTGGTTTTGTTTGGATCATCGGCCGCAATATCTTCTTTGAATCGCTTTGTCAATTCAATGCCGTCCATGTCAGGAAGACCAAGATCAACTATACCGATGTCTGGTCTAGTAGTCTCTAGTAAGTTGAGACCATCGGCAGCATTAGCAGCCTCGCCGACAAATTCAATTTCACTACGCTGTTGTAGCGCTGTTCTAATCCCGACCCTAGTGAGGTCGTGGTCTTCAATGAGAGCAACGCGAATTTTACTCATCATCAACGTCCAGGGTATAGCATTTTGTGCTTAAACAATAGAAAAAAAGGGAAGTTTTGGCTCATAAGAGTGAAGTATTTCTACCCATCGGTAGTAGTAAGGGTTGTTCCACTTCGGATAGATTCTGAATAATAGAGTCTATTTTGAGACTTCCATCACCTATTCTAACCAGCACTGGTCTGATTAGGCTTCCTTAGACAAACTGTAAATTACCCCCTAGAAGAGCTTTTGGCATCTCTAGGCAGCAAATACGGCAAACGTCCAAATTTTAATTCTATCACGGCAACTCGAGTATAAAAGTAATTCCAACGAAGAGAGTCCCTACCCATAATGATGCTATATAGATTGGAAGTTGTGCATAGTAGATTCTAATAGGTTAAATGTTGCACTCCTCTGAGACTTCGTTAACTTGGTTTAGGCGACACTCAACGGCTCTGTCCGTTCGCTGGCGGGGCACTTTGATTATCTCGATCCCAGTAGTGTGTTTGTTGGCTTCAATTTTAGCAATTGCTGGGTTGCGCTCTCAAACCAGAGAGCCTCGAGTAGAAGCACAACAGAGTCGGCAAACTATGATCGAGGCTAATCGCTTGATGACAGGGTTACTCAATGCTGAAACCGGTGTGCGAGGCTATTTAATTACTAGGCGTGAAGAATTTTTGGAACCTTATTCCCAGGCAAAGCAACTCCTACCGGAGTCCCTTGATGTCCTCAGTGCTCAGGTACAAACTAATTCGGCACAACATCAGCAGCTGCAAGAAATTTCCACTCTAGCACAAGAACAACTCAAGCTTTTAGAACATATTCTACAAGCTAGTGAGGAAACTGTGCTAACCCAGCAGCTACTCAAAGGTCAATCACTCATGGATCAGCTGCGAGAGAAAATCGAGGAGTTTTTCGAGCAAGAGGAACTTGCAGGTAGGAATAATGAAGCACAAGTGCTCTACTGGCAAGAACTAACCAATGCCCTACAGTGGTTTGCTTTGGCTGTGGGACTAGTGGGCTTAGTTGCTGCTTTGTACCTCTTTAATAAGTTAGACCGAGAACTAGTACAACAGGCAAGCAACTTGCGAGAAAGTAATCTCTATATGCAAGCAATGTTTGACAATGTCGTTGATGGCATTCTCATTCTCAATGAGCAAGGCTACATTCAGTTTGTTAATGCTGCGAGTGTCCAAATCTTTGGTTATCAACCAGATGAACTCCAAGACATGCCAGTGCAAATATTATTTGCCCAACCACTAACCGATGATAGTGGTCAAACAATGAATTTTATAGTAGGCAAAAACCAAAATAAACTCAAACGTCAGCAGGAAACTATCGGGAGTCACAAAGAAGGCAAGACTTTTCCCCTGGAATTTGTCATTAGCAAAATGCACTTAGAGAGTGAGCCCCATTCTCACAATACCTTTTCAGCCAGGGCAAGCCGGACAAAAATAGAAACTAACTCTTCGAGGAAAACAGAGCAATCGGTCTTCATTGCTATTGTGCGGGATATTAGTGAGCGCAAGCAGTCCCAAAAAACCCTGCTCAAACAAGCTCAACTGCTTGATTTGGCCAATGACACAATTATGGTGCGCGATCTTGATGATAAGATCACTTATTGGAATCAAGGAGCCCAACGATTGTACGGTTGGACAGCAGAAGAAGCAGTAGGTAATTCTGCCCGCGCTCTTCTCAAAACTGAACTACCTCTAGCATCAAAGGCAATTAGACATGTCTTATTCCAAGATGGTTACTGGAATGGAGAATTGGTACATTCTCGGCGTGATGGAACCCGTGTTCCTGTTGCCAGTGGCTGGACATTGCAACGAGACGAGAAAGGTGAACCGCTAGCTTACCTGGAAATTAACCAAGATATTACTCAACGCAAGCAAGCGGAGGCAGCATTACGTAGGAGCGAAAAGTTATATCGGACTTTAGCACAAAATTTCCCGAATGGAGCCGTTTTTCTATTTGATCATGACCTGCGATACAACATTGCTCAAGGAGCAGGATTAGCTGAACTTAATCCCGAGAGTAATGTCCTTACTGGTAAAACTATTTGGGAAGCATGGCCTCCTCAAACAGCTCAAGTACTTGAGCTAATTTATCGGGATGCTTTAGTCGGCCAAGCTACGGTTACAGAAATACAATTTGCTGACCGTATCTACTGTGTACATGTACTACCGGTAACTAATGAATACCAAGAAGTATTTTGCGGTATGTCGATGACCCAAGATATTACCCAGAGCAAACGCAATGAAGCTGCACTAAAATCCCGTGCCCAGGAACTAGCCCAAATGACCAAAGCTCTGGAACAAACAACAAAGATTTTGGAGAAGAAAAATTCTGAACTTGACCAATTTGCCTATATTGTGTCTCACGATCTCAAGGCGCCTCTGCGGGCGATCGCTAACCTTTCCCAATGGATTGAAGAGGATCTACAAGACCATTTGACAGCAGAAACTCGACACCAAATGGACTTGCTCAGGGGGCGTGTACACCGGATGGAAGAACTGATCAATGGTTTGTTGCAGTACTCTCGGGCTGGGCGTCTTCAGAGTGAATTGGAGCTAGTGGATGTAGAGGAATTACTGAAATTAGTGATCGACTCCTTGGCTCCACCAACAACATTTACGATTGAGGTGATGCCAGGAATGCCAAGGTTCATCACCGAAAGATTGCCCCTAGAACAAGTATTTGCTAACTTAATTAGTAATGCTATTAAACACAATCACCATTCTCATGGAAAAGTGGTAATTTACTTGGCAGAAACAACTGATTGTTACGAGTTTGCTATTGCCGATAATGGTCCGGGAATTGCTCCGGAATTTCACGAAAGAATTTTTGTCATGTTTCAAACTCTCGAAGCCAGAGATAAGGTAGAAAATACAGGAGTAGGTTTAGCAATTGTCAAGAAAATTATTGAAGATAAAGGTGGAACAATTTCTCTAGAATCTCAGAGAGCGCAGGGAGCAACCTTTCGCTTTACGTGGCCTAAGCAATCGATGGAACAAGCAGCTTAGTGATGGAAAACAAAGAAACCAGCCTGTTACTCGTCGATGATGACGAAGTCGATATAATGACGGTAAAAAGGGCATTAAAACAAAATAATATTACTAATCCACTCTATATTGCGACAAATGGTCTCGAAGCCTTAGCAATGTTACGAGGCAATACTATAACCCAGCTGATTCCTGGGGAGCGTAAACTAATCTTACTTGACCTCAATATGCCCAAAATGGGAGGTATTGAGTTTCTCCGGGAGGTTAGGGCTGACCCTAACCTAAGAGGTATTCCTGTAATTGTACTGACTACTTCTAATGAGGATCGAGATATAGTAGAAGCTTACAAACTCAATGTTGCAGGGTATATTATCAAGCCAGTAATTTTTAAGAAATTTGTGGAAGCCATAGGAACTCTTAACAAATATTGGATGCTTAGTGAAATGCCCTAAAATGCCCTAAAAGGATTGGAAGCTTAAGCAGAGGTGCATCTCATCTGTAAACATTACGCTTTGGCGAACAGCTAATGGCAATATTGGTGAATTACTGCCCAACATTGCCCAGGAGCAGCTATTAGCCATGAGCAATAGACAAAGAGCTAATTATGGAAGAGATTATCAGAATCCTCGTCGTAGAAGACGATGAAGTTGATCGTATGGCAGTGCGCCGCGCCCTCAAGAAAGCTGGGTTATTAGTAGAAATGGTAGAGGCAATTAACTGTCAGAGTGCGATGGAGGCGCTTGCTCCTGGGGCAATAGTGTTTGAGGAGCCAGAGCCAACAGCAGCATTGGTGGGCTCCCTGGGAGGTAAATACTCTCATGGGATGTTACAATCAAGTGCCAGAGCAACAAAATATTCCAAGGGGCAGCAGCAGGGTAAGCGAAGTGAGGTAAAGCTCATCCCTTCCCACTACCCTAACGCGACTCGGAATCCCACCAACTTTGACTGTGTTTTACTCGACTATCGACTACCTGATGGTAACGGATTAAGACTAGTTAAAGCAGTTCGTCGGGTTGGGATCAAGGTACCTTTGATCGTACTAACTGGTCAAGGAGATGAGCAAATAGCTGTTGAACTAATGAAAGCTGGAGCGTCAGACTATCTACCCAAAAGTAAAGTTTCACCGGAATCTCTCTCCCGTAGTCTACGCCATGCGGTTCGCATCTATCGAGCAGAAAGGGAGGCGGAGTTGGCAACTCAACGACTGCGGGAAAGTGAAGAACGTTACCGTCTTGTACTCGAAGGTTCAAACGACGGGATTTGGGATTGGGACATTGTTACCCAAGAAATTTATTGCAATGACCGCCTTTATGAAATTATTGGCCTCTACCCTAGCGATCGCCAAATTACTTTTGAGTGGTTTTTTGAGCGGTTGCATCCGGAGGATCAAGCAAGGTTTCAACAGGCAGTGGATGCTCACTTACAAGATTTGGTAGAACTGGATTTAGAATTTCGACTCTTACATACTTCTGGGGAATATCGCTATTGTATTGCTCGTGGTAAAGCTCAGCGAGATGCTCTGGGACATCCTCTACGGATATCTGGTGTAGTCAGTGACATTACCCAGCGTAAGCGAGCCGAAGAATCCCTACGATTTCTGGCAGAAGCAAGTGCTCTACTTTCCGCTTCCCTTGACTACCAAACTACTTTGGAAAACCTGGCGAAGTTGGCAGTGCCTCATCTTGCTGACTGGTGTGCTATTGATGTGGTCAGACCAGATTTTACTTATTCTCGTCTTGCGGTCGCCCATGTCAACCCCGAACAAGAGGAGTTGGTCTGGGAGTTACAGCGTCGTTATCCTCCCCTGGGGGATGAAGACTACGGTTATCCCAAGGTTTTACGTACAGGTAAATCCTATGCTTGTTTTGATGTAACCGATGAATTTCTGACTACCATTGCTCGTGATGAGAGCCACCTCAATCTGTTCCGGCAATTGAACTATAAATCTTACATCTGTGTTCCCTTACAAGTAGGAGATAAAACTCTCGGTTCGATTTCTTTTGTCTGGAGCGACTCAGGACGTCGTTATACTCAAGCAGATTTAGAACTAGCAGAGGATTTGGCTCGCCGTGCAGCCTTGGCAGCAGAAAATGCACGGCTCTACCGTGAAGCACAGGAAGCAAGTCAGAGTCTGCGGCAAGTAGTTGCCATTTTAGACCAACAGCAACAGCAGCTTAGAACCTTACAGCAGCTAACCAATCTCCTCAACCAGCGCCTGACTAACTTGCCATGCCTGTTGCGGGAGATGGTGGGCTCCTTGGTGAAAACCATTCCTGGTGCTGAGTTTTGTTTTATTATGCTCAAAAATCCTCAATGCAATGGGCTGTTATTGAGTGTGACTGCTGGCATCGGTACAGAAAAACTGCGGCTCGAAGATGCCTTACCCCCTTCTCTACAAGAGACTCCGCCAACAGAAACCTTGCTTTCTGAGGTTTTTGTCACCGGCAAATCTCAGTTGATTCAGCGCTTCGCTCAGGACTCAGAGCATCCAGATGATGTTCCCGCTGCCATGTACTCTGTAACCATTGAGTCAGTACAGGCAGGACGCCTAGGAGTACTAGCGATCGGTAATTGGCATAACCCCAATGCTTTTGATGAAGAAGATCAGAAATTGCTAGTGGCAGTCGGTGAACAAGCAGCGATCGCGATCGATAATGCTCGTATGATTAAAGCTTTGGAGGAACAGGAGACCCGTTTAGAATTTCAGAACCAGATGCTAGCTCAGCAGAATCAGGAACTCGAGGGTCAGCGACAGCAGGTGCTGCGACAGAATCAGGAACTCGAAAGCCAGCGACAGCAGGTGTTGTTGCAAAACCTACAATTGTTGGAAGCAGCACGGTTGAAATCTCAGTTTTTGGCTACTATGTCTCATGAACTGCGAACACCGATGAATGCTGTGATTGGCTTTTCTCAGCTGCTATTACGTCAGCGCCACAGTTCTCTAGTACCCCAACAAGTAGACATGGTGCAGCGGATTCTCAACAATGGTAAAAACCTGTTGACTCTAATTAATGAAATTCTTGACCTCTCTAAAATCGAAGCTGGACGTCTGGAACTGAAACTAGAAACCTTTAACTTAGTTAAACTCTTAAGGGCAACAGTCGAAGAACTCCGTTCCCTGGCTGATGAAAAACACTTAGAGTTGGAGATCCAAGCGGATTTACAAAACCCCAATGTGAGTAATGACAGTGTTCGCCTACGGCAAATTTTAGTCAATCTCCTCTCCAATGCCATTAAGTTTACTGAACGTGGTCAGGTACAGGTAGAAGTAAAGGAAATTTCTTTAGACCAATTAGTAATTATTGTCAAGGATACAGGAATAGGTATTGCCCAAGAAGACCTCAAACATATTTTTGAAGAGTTTCGGCAAATTGACCAGACGACTACCAGAAAATATTCTGGTACAGGTTTAGGACTAGCAATTACAGAGTCACTAGTGGAATTGATGCAGGGAAAAATTACGGTTGAGAGTCAACTTGGTGAGGGTTCAACCTTCCGTGTCGAACTGCCTCGACAGGTTCTAGACGATGCTCCTAGCAAATGTGCTCCAGCCGTCAAGTCTGTTAAGGATGCTACTGCCTCCCCATCTGCTCCCAGCTATAATCACAAATTTAATCATTTTACTGGGTTAAAAACTGGTACTCAAGATAGCCCTGTTTCATCTGATTCTCGCAAAGTGTCGAGAATTAGGAAGATTCTTTATTAAGCTATCAGCTATTAGCTATCAGCCTTGTCTCTAAACCACCAAATTAGCTGTGTCACCCTACTAGGGGAGTAGTCCTACTGAATGTTCAAAACAAAACCAGGCAACACATCCTCTCCTGAAACCCTAGCAGGAAACTTAACTACCTCTA
This sequence comes from Symploca sp. SIO2E6, assembly GCA_010672425.1. GTDB lineage: Bacteria > Cyanobacteriota > Cyanobacteriia > Cyanobacteriales > Coleofasciculaceae > Caldora. Next base: position 12,674 of record JAAHGR010000034.1, on the reverse strand, counting down.
CCTCCTGTCCAGGTCGATAGATCTCAACTGTTTGACCCTGAGGATTGATCAACCACCCCAACTGTAGTCCACTATCAAGATATTCCTGCATCTTTTCCTGCAGTGGCTTCAATCTATCACTCTCAGACCGCAGTTCAATCACAAAATCAGGACAGATTGGTGGAAATTTTGCCTGCTGCTCTTTGGTCAAACTATTCCAGCGCTCTAACTTCACCCATGCCGCATCAGGAGAACGATCGCCTCCTTGGGGTAGCTTGAATACTGTTGAAGAGCTAAATACTACCCCAAGACCTGTTTGACGATTCCAGATGCCTAAATCAATAATATAGTTTGCCTCTTTCCTGCCACTTTCACCACCAACTGGGGATATAATGATCAACTCTCCTTGGGGACTCCGTTCCATAGCAATATCTTTGTTTACCATGGATAGTTCATAGAACTGCTCATGGGTCAGTCCCTGGACTAATGGCTCTAGGTTGAGGGTAATGGCAGTCATCACTACTAAACTGGCGTATTCTGACCTTTCCATTCTACTGGAGTTTAGACTGGGTGTGGTAGATCAATACTGCTCCGATAAGCTCTAATCCCTTTTCTTCAGTTCCCCTACCTCCCACACTCTCTTATATGATTGAGTTTGAGCCGTTAATTTTTAACTTTGTATACCTGATGGGGGCTTCATGACAATTAAGCGGGTGGTTTTGATCGGACTGACGGTTTTTGCGATCGCTAAAGTTATCCTTGCTTTAGTGGCAAGCTGGAATGAGCCTCAGATTCAAAGTCGCCTGGAACTATACCAAACTAATTTTTTCCTGAGTACAACTGAGTGGCAAGGGGACAATACTGATAATAGTCTCGATTTTACGGCTGCTCGTGATGCCATCATCGGTGATGAACCTTTTAAAAAGGCTCAAAAACAATATCAACAAGTCCGTGAATCTGCTCAAACAACTGAGTCTCAACTGATTGCTAAACTTGAGGCAATCCCAACTAATGGTGAGACACCCCGAACCGTAGTTGATGAAATTACTGATACCCCTGCTTCTCCCCAACAGCAGCAGTGGGAAAGTTCATTGGTTGAGGTGGAACAGTTGATGGATGAGCTGGATTTGCGACTGGGTATTCTCCAGGTGCAACAAGGGGAGACAAACTCAGCGATCGCAACTTGGACTAATTTAGTTCAATCGGTACAGACACCAGAAATTGTACCAGTTTCCCATACTTCATCGGTACAAACAGCCCAGGCATTAATTGACCTCTGGAGTGAGCCACCCCACTTGTTACCCAATGCTGAAGTAAAAATTGAGCAAAACCTAGATGGTTGGTTTCGTGATCGCGCTTTGACTAAATTGTATAAATTAGAGGAGCGTCCAGAGCAGCTAGCATCTCTCCAAATTGAAAAACAACAAAGGGCTGAACAAGCAATATTGAAGTTAGGACTAATCTCACTGATACCAGGAGTTGGGGGTCTATTAGGTGTGGGGTTAATGATCTTTTTATTAGTCCAACGGCTACTTCAGGGTCAGCAATCCTTGTTAGCTATCAACAGTGAGGTGAGTTGGGAGACACCTTGGGATGGGGAAGTCATTTGGCAGGTGCTGATCTTTGGCTTTTTCTTCGTTGGTCAAATCTTACTACCGTTGTTGGTGCTACCCCTATTAATTGGTTTGTTAGGACTCAATCCTGGCAATTTCACGGTGCAGATGAAGGCATTCTATACTCTATTTTCCTACATGCTGCTGGCAGCTGGCGGGTTATTGGTACTCTACTTCTCCATTAAACCTTTTTTTCCCATCTCGGAAGATTGGTTTCGCTTTAAGTTCCGCAGCAACTGGATTTTCTGGGGACTGGGAGGCTATTGGGTAGCCTTACCTTCGGTAGTTGTCGTATCCCTGATTAACCAGCAACTGTGGCAAGGAAAGGGAGGTAGTAACCCGATTCTAACCCTAGTTTTGGAGGGAAACAACACTATAGCAATGTTACTCTTTGCCTTCACCGCCTGTGTCGCTGCCCCCGTATTTGAAGAGATCATTTTTCGAGGGTTCTTGTTGCCATCTTTAACTCGTTACTTACCAGTTTGGGGAGCAATTGTTACTAGTGGTTTACTATTTGCAATCGCTCACCTGAGTCTTTCGGAAGTACTTCCCTTAGCCACCTTAGGAATTGTCCTAGGAGTAGTTTACACGCGATCGCGCAATCTCCTAGCTCCCATGCTCCTCCACAGCATTTGGAATAGTGGTACTCTTTTGAGTCTGTTCATTTTGGGGGGTCAATGAGATTTTGTTATTGGTTGTTGGTTGTTGGTTGTTGGTTGTTTGCATCTGTTAAGCATCCTAAACAGAATTAATTACTATTTTCCACGATAGATATAATACCTAACACCTAATAATAGTTCCCCACCTTACGATGATGAACAGCAGTAATGGCGTCTGATTTAGAAATTCGCCCGGTATCAACAGTGGCATATACTACCCAGTGGTCACTGCATTCCATGCGACTAACGACTTGACATTCTAGGTAAGCTAGGGCATCGGTCAAGATAGGAGAACCGTTGGCAGCTAACTGAGTCTTCACCCCAGCAAAACGATCAGCACCGGGTTTGAACCGCTTGAGGAAGTGCTTCATCAGTCCTTGATAGTTACCCTCTTCGAGAATATTGAGCACAAAGCGATCGCTTACTTGCATTAATGATTCTATAGCTCGGTCTTTGGCAACGGCAATGGTTAGACCGAGGGGTTGGAAGCTGGCTTGTGTTACCCAGGAAGCTAACATGGCACTCTTGAGATCACTTTTCTGAGCTGTGATAATATATAAACCGGTACTAATTCGTCCTAGTGCTTTATCCAGGTCTCCATCCAAGGATTTCCTCTTCTGAATACCGCGATCACGAGTTAGTAGTTGCCCTAGGTCAGTCCCGGCTTCTTCGCAAAGTTGATAGGTGGCTTCCGAAGGGATTTCCTTAATCCGAATCGAAGGGAATGCTTCTTTGAGTCCTAAGTTGCGGAATTGACTCAGCAGGGGATCGATGGGTTCGTCATCTCCTCCATAGGATTCAAATACTCCAATAATTTGCTTGGACTTAGCCGCAGCTAGTACTGTACTCACCCCAGCTGTAGCAATAGTATTGGTAGCAGGAGGCATTCCCATAACTATTCCTGCCGCACGATTGACTATTTCCTGCACTTCTTGGGGTTCAGTGGACTTAAGATCCATCATTTCTACCCCAACTCCCGCTTTCGTAATACCTCTGGCAATAGCTTGGGAGAGGCGATCGCTATAACCGTAATCTGAGGAATAAAATACTACTACTAATTTCTCTGCCTTCGTTTGGGCTTGACTCCAACGGCGATAGCGTTCAATCAGTTCACTAACATTATATTGTAGCAGAGGTCCGTGGCCATTAGCAACCATGGTCACTTCTGGTAACTTGTCCATCCGCTTGAGTGCAGAGAGGACTGAACGGGCATTGGGAGCCATGAGACAATCGTAGTAGAATCGATAGTCAGGTTCAATTGCTGCTAGATCTTCATCAAAAGTGCTCTCGGAGCAATAGTGCATACCAAAGGCATCGCAGGTAAACATCACCTGAGTACCAGCATCGTAACTGAAAATAGTGTCCGGCCAATGGAGGTTAGGAGCATTGACAAATTCCAGAACATGACCCTTACCCAAATCCAGCTGATCTCCATTTTTGACAATTTGCCGTTCAAAGGGTTGATGTACCAAGTCTTCGAGAAACTGGATGGCCACTTTGGCTCCCACCACGGTTATTTGGGGAGCCAGCTGTAGCATATCTTTAACCAAACCACTGTGGTCTGGTTCGGTATGGCTAATAATTAAGTAATCAATTTCTGTGGGGTCGATCAATCCTTGGAGGGTGTCCAAGTAGAGTTGCCGGAACTTCTCATGGGAGGTATCGACTAGGGCAATCTTCTCACCCCGAATGATATAGGAGTTGTAAGTAGTGCCATTTTGTAGGCCAAATTCTATATCAAAGCGATCGCGATCCCAGTCCAAAGAGCGAATCGTTGTCGTGTCTGGGGCAATCTCAGCAGTCTGGATGGATAGCCGCTTTTGGATGCGGTCAGTAACATTTACCATATTTTGGCTCCTTAATTAGCTGATGTTACATTACTTTACTTTTCTCTATTGTGACACGATTTAGCTATCAGGGAATTGGGAATTGGGAATTGGGAATTGGGAATTGGGAATTGGGAATTGGGAATTGGGAATTGGGAATTGGGAATTGGGAATTGGGAATTGGGAGATGCGAGCAAGATGCTCGCACTACTGGCGTGACACACCTAAAAATGTAGGTTGGGTAGAGCATAAGAGAAAGTGACCCAACACAACCCGCTCCAGCGTTGGGTCTCGTTGCCTCGACCCAACCTACATCTATTCCATCATTTTAGCTGTGCCACGCCACTACTGGCGTGACACACTTAAAATGAGGGAATAGATTTTGGCTCAAACCCTTATTTGACAAGGAAGCCGTCGATTTCCTATTCCACTATTTTAGCTGTGTCGCGCCACTACTGGCGTGACACACTTAAAATGAGGGAATAGATTTTGGCTCAAACCCTTATTTGACAAGGAAGCCGTCGATTTCCTATTCCACCATTTTAGCTGTGTCGCGCCACTACCTACTACTTCCGACTCGATACATAAGAAAAACTTGTGTTTTATATTAAAAATACTAATAATACACCATGGGACTTATGTCTTTAGTCGTATAGAATGAATTGGTCAATAAGGTTGGTCTTCCAAAAGGGAAGTGGGTGATAATTATGACATTAGGTTTATGGCAAACTACTATTATTTGTGGCATTTCCTTACTTGCATTAGCTGGCATTCAGTGGTACACTTACCAGCCAAAGGCAAATGTAGCTGAACCAGTGCAGAAATATGCAGATAATCCACAAGCGAAAGAAGATTATCTCAATGCTGAAGATGGAGCAGATTATAGTACAGTTAAGAGTCTATTTGGGATTGATGAAAATCAGGAAACAGAATAGGGCTGCGGTGAAAAGGTCGTAGTTATCGCCTGCTATAGGTATTAGGCGTTAGGGAACTATCGCAAAGTAGCAAACTCATCATTTCATCAGCTGATGTGATGGTATCATAAGGCCGTCTTAGAAGGACGGGGCTTTAAACCCAAATTGTTGGTAATATGACAGTTCAGGTTGGGTTAAGGCCAAGTGGGTGCAAGTCTTATTGTGACTAAGAGTGCTAATCCAACTTACAGAAGGTTAACTTTTAGTCGTTTCCAGTATATAATTTGCTTTAACAATGAATTAAGATTATCCCACGACTAAGGTGTGTGGGATAACGCCTAGTTTGTCAAGTCTTAGACAGTCTTTTGTCCTAATGACCAATAACGCTTGACAAAATTCAGTAGAAAACGCGAGCCTAAGGCGGGAGCATCCAATTGCTGCACATTAGCGTGCACAAGTCTTACTAAGGAAGCACCTCAGCACTTGAGTTACTCAGCACTTCAGCTTTCTGGCTGAGGTGCTTATAGCTGGGGTGCTAATGATTTTTAACTTAGGTATGCTCCCCCATAGTCAGTTTAGGCAGTAAGTAGGTAGATGGAAATAAACGATACTATGTTACAAAACGTAAATACGGCTCAAACCCTTACAAATGACCAATGACCAATGACCAATGACGACTTTCACCAGTTAACTTTAATATTATCGAATCTACTTAGGTGACTATAGATAAACTTCAACCGTCTGGATATTTTAGCAAAAGCAGTCATCAAAGGACGGAGTGTGTATCCTATTATTTTTGATCAAACGTGAGCGCCAATGTTAAATCAGTTTCTTGAGCAACGCCTTGGTCTTTCGATTTGGAAGGTGCGTCGGCTGGCTCACTTATTATTCCTGGCCTTTTCGCTGATGGTGTCTAACATAGTCGCCATGACCATAGGCAATTCTTTGTTCTTAAACCATGCTGGAGCAGAGAGCCTGCCTCTATTCTATGTACTAATTGGTTTAGCTTCTATTCCCTGCTATGCCCTATTCTCCCAAGTTGTTGACCGTTATGAGCGCACCCGACTGTTACGTTATTTTCTAGTGTTAGTGATTGTGCTGGCAATAGTGATGCGTTTATTGATTCCCCTGGATCATGTGGCGGTATACTACATTATTTTCATCATCACCTTTTTTGAGTGGGATCTGCAAAACCATATTCTGATTCCCAGCTTGTTAGTAGATTATTTATCTTCCCTGGAATACAAGCGCTATGCTTCTCTGATTGCGATGATTCAGGGAATAGGAATTCTCATTGGTGGTGGACTAACTAGCTTACTTTCCGTGTACCTCAGACCTAGGGATATTCTCTTAGTTCTACCGTTAATGTTTGCCATAGTTATTGCTCAGCTAGTTTATCTCGAACGCTCAGAAAGACCCCTAGATTCGATTGTCTCAGAGACTGCAGTGGGGATTATCGAAGCCTTGAAAACTTTTCCGGAACTAGTGAAGCGCTACAAAATTATCTTCTTTTTGGCTTGTAGTAGCTTCCTGTTGGTAATCATTTGTATTATCACAGAGTTCTTGTGCATGAGTGTTTACTCTGAGGCTTTCACCAATGAGCAAGAATTGACTAGCTTCTTGGGATTACTGCGCTCGGGAAATAGTATCGTGCAGTTAATTTTCCTTTACTGCTTTACACAACCACTACTCCAAAGTATCGGGGTAGCACGAATGAATATAGTCTATCCCATAATTAGTCTGGCAACTTTCTTTGGGCTAGTATTCAATTTTTCCCTGAAACCGGCGATTGTTACTAACTTCAACAGTGATGCCTTCTACAAAGCAGTTCACCAACCAATCTATACCTTAAACTACAATGCTGTTCCCTACGAATTTGCAGGACGAGTGCGATCGCTTAGTGATGGCTTCTTCTATGCCTTTGGTCTGACTTTGGCTGGGGTACTGTTGTGGATCTCCCAGTCATTCTTGAGCTTAGTCCAAATTCTCTGGATTGGTATCGGTTTAACCGCAGTCCTGTTAATCTTACGCCTCTTTATTAGTAACAGCTATGTCGAGTGTCTAGAGATGGTGTTACGCTCAGATGCAGTCAACCTTGATGAAATTAGTGAAAGCTTAACTCAGTTACCACCTCAATCTAGTTCAGTAGTCTACGAACTGCTCGAGAGTGACGAACATTATAGTCAGCTTAAAGCGTTGGAATTAGCTGTGGGCTTGGGGGACTCTAGTCAATTTATCGCACCAGTGCAGGGGTTACTTCCAGAGGCAGATAGCTCATTACGTCGAGCAGCAGTAAAGTTATTTAGCACGAAACCCGATACCGAAACTACCTACCACTTTGAACAATTGCTGGAGTCGGAAAACGCCACAATGCGGGCAGTCGCTTTGGAAGTTTTAATTGCCAGTCAAAAATTTCCCTCTCAAGAGCAAATCCGTTCTCGATTGGGAGATGTTAGCCAAGAAGTGAGAGCTTTAGCTTCTGTCGCCGCTACCCAAACCGACGCGATGACAAATCCACAGGTGAAGGCTACTTGTGAACAGTTGTGGCACTCAGAACTAAATACCACCAGTGGGGAAGCAATAGTAAGAGTTGTTTCCTATAGTAATAACCCAGAACTCATTCCCCTGCTTCAAGAAGTTCTGGTTCACAGTACTCCAGAGGTTAAGCTAGAAGGACTAGAAGCACTGGCGACCCTGGCACGCCCTGGAGATGCATCTTTAGCAGAAATCGCCACAGCGGAACTAGAGCACCCAGAGCCAGTAGTACGTGCTGCGGCTTTCAACTTGTTGGGAATCGCTCGTAGTCAAGGTACATTGCGTTATGTAGCTATTGGCTTGGGGGATGCCGATGCTCAAGTGCGTCGCCAAGCAGCAATGGCACTAGCAGCTTACGGAGAGCAAGGTTTAGTTCTAGCTCAAGACAGTTTATCCTCTTCAAACCCTGATCTAGTAGATGCCGCGATCGCCGCAATTGGACAAGTAAGGATCAAACGCGCCGGTGACATCTTATTCGATTACCTGACCCCAGATTTCCAGCAAGTCACCCGCAGCCGACAGTGGCTGCAACAAATTCCCCATTCTGAACCTAGTTGGCAACCGTTAGCCATTGCCATCGCTGACTACCACCAACGTCTGATTCAGAAAGTTTTGTATGTGCTCTCCTGTCTAGGCAACTCACGCACCGTTAACTCCGTGAAACGCCTACTCTACAGTAAAGACCAAAGAGAGGTATCTAACGCAGTAGAAACCCTGGCTTCTATACGTCACAAACGCTTTGTACGACCCTTGATGCCGGTACTTGAACGGTTAGCCAATGGAGAACAACCGGCATATATCGCCGCCAACAATCAGTGGATGCGAACCAAGGGTTACAAATTACTCCTAGAAGCCCTAGAATCTAAAGACCGGTGGATCAAAATTGGTGCTCTTATCGCTTTGGCTGCTGTACCATCAGCTTTGATGAAAGATCCAGATCCTCTAGTCAAAGCAGTTGCCCAACAAATTTTCCTTCCCCTAGATCAACACCCATCCCAGAAGGATTTCTTTATGAGTCGTCTATTACTACTTAAAAATGTTACCCTCTTCAAAAATCTTTCCCTTGATGAGCTGCTACTAATAGATAAAGCTCTAGAGCAAGAATATGTTCCGGCAGGAGAAACCATATTCAGCGAAGGTAATTGGGGGGGACACCTCTATATTATTGGTGAAGGCAGTGTGCGCCTGATTAAAGAAATTGATGGAGATCAGCAAGACTTGAATTACTTGTCAGCTGGTCAACATTTTGGCGAAATTGCCTTATTTGATGATGCTCCTCGTTGGAATGGTGCAGTAGCGGTTGAGAATTCCACCTTACTCAAGTTAGAGAAAAACCGCTTCATCAGTCTGATTACCCAACGTCCCCAGATTGTCTTAGAAATTTGTCGGTTTTTCAGTCAGCGCCTACGGGAAACTGACAAGTACCGACTGTCCAAAAAGTTACTCTCTTCCTCGGAAATGACCAAAAACTTTAACAGCGTAAGCTCTCAAGCCAACCACCAATCCCCAACAACTCCTACGGTGTAGGGTTGAATTGTTGAATTGTTATAGCACTACGCACATACAAATTAGACGATATTTTTTCTGGTGTGTTCCTCTGTGCCTCTGTGGTGAGTTTCCTAAATGTCCTAACCAAAATGCGTAGTGCTATAAATTGTTAAATTGTTAAATTGAAGGTTGCTCGATTTTCAATTCCCAATTCCCAATTCCCAATTCCCAATTCCCAATTCCCAATTCCCAATTCCCAATTCTCAATTCTCAATTCCCAAATAAACTGCCCAAATGCCCATTCCGCCTAGGTGACAACTAGCGCGAAAAGTGCCTACTGCTGTGATGGCTTCCGGGGTTCTAAATTGCAGTCCATGCTCATAAATTTGCCTGACGACTGCTTCCGTTAGGCCCCAAGCTTCCTCCTTCATCCCTAACTTTATTAAAAATGCTGCTAACCCAAAGTTACTACCAATAAATACTTCCCAAGGATGATTACTGTCGAGCTCTTCTAAGGTATTAGCAGATCTGAAACCCTTGACAGCTCCCAAAGCGTCAGTTAAGCAACCCGTTTTTTGGGGAGCAACCCGATTGCTGACATCGTTGAACTTTAAAAAGCAGGTATCGTACACAGTTTTAAGGGCAGACTGAGCAGATTCTGCTGGTACAATGTCCGGTAATCCTAATAATTGGGCATAAAACTGACCACACAACTGGTCTGCCAGAATCAGATCTGAGCCACTCTCACTATCTAATCGATAGTATTGACCATTCCACAAGGTCTGTTGATAGATCGGTTGAGCTTGGGTTAACCATTGGCGATAGAGTGCGATCGCATCTGTAATTGCTTCTGGCTCAGGTACTACCAACAAGGGGGATATTGGTGGATAATCATTGAGGAGAATTTCCCCGATCGCGATCGCGGCTTCTAGGGCTGCTAACCACAAACCACCACAGTAGGCACTAATCCCCTGTAATTGTGTTTGACCCTGTACTCTAGAATGTTCAGGAATACCATCACCATCTTGATCAAAAGTCTTGATATAAGCCAGGGTCTCAACTATTCCTGACCAACATTCCCACAAAAAATCGGTATCCTTACTACCGGTGAGGACAAAATCCCGATAAACTTGTAAGACAAAATTACTAGGTAAATCCCGCCCCTGGTGCCAATCCTGGTAACTGCTATAATTAGTACGTTCCCAAGGATGCTCATCCGGTATGCCGAGGTCGTGAGGTGTTGCTCCTGGGGCTTTACGAATAGTTGTTGCCTGATGCTCACCAATAGTATCATCCCTAGGGGTGAGGGAAATATGAGGTGGGTTTTCAATTCTCCGCGTCTCCGTGTCTCCGCGTCTCCGCGTCTGCTCACTCGTTTCCCAAGCAATTTTTTCGCTCACCCCATCCCTAGGGATAGCTCGTGCAAAAGCTTCCAACACCGCTTTATCCAGTCGAGGCCAAAACCTAACTAGGGCAAAGGAACTATAAAGCCGCAGATTCAGGCTTTCGTAACAAGGGCAATCCCAACTTTCCAGGAGGGCAAATTGACCTACTGGGTCTCGCTCATCCGCCGCTGTCCAGAGGCTGCCACCACTGGTGAGCAGGTACAGCTCATTAAACAGAGCCATTTTAAACCAATCAGGTAAATCCTGGCGATTGATAATCGGCTCCTGCCAAGCCTGAATTCGTTCTTGCCACAATTGGCTATGCTTGAGAGCGGTTCTCACCATCGACCAAGCATTATTACCAGTGCGGCCAAAGAAATCCGTGTAACGTCGGTAATAGGTGACCCCTGAACCAAACTCAGTAATCGGGAAGTCCCATGCTAAAATAAAAGGAATCTTACGAGTTCTACCGGGACGAATCGTGAAACGGATCGCCATCGCAGTCGCAATTTGTTCTCCAGGAGCAGCTGGCGTCTCATCTTGATTATCCCCCAAACTACCATCAACTGCAAAGGTACTCCAAAGTTCCCCACCGCTACCAACTGGATTCCAGCGACCATGATAAAACACATCCATACTGGGATTAGTAACTGTCGCTAAGCACAGCTGTCCTTCCCCTTCCTGAATCTGATCATGGAGCCTCACCCGGTCCAATAAACAACCTACCCGATAGCTATCGACAATCCACTGATTATAATTACCGGTGCTATCTCCCCAGCGGGGTTGATACTCAAAAACTGGCTTACCATCATCCCCCACCCGAGGCTCCTTAATCGCATTAGTAAACCAACCCACCATATTCTGCCAAGTGAGCATAATACTCAGGGTAATCGGCACCTCAGTCGGGTTGTGAGCTGTCCATTCAAAAATAGCGATCGGATAGCTGTTTTCTTGATAAGATCCTGCCCAAATCGGAGAAAACTGCTCACAAGTTAGTTCTGTTTGGAAAACCTGTTGATAGGTAAACCAACTGCGAGGATATAGAGCATAGTAAGTACCTGTATGGGGGATTGGTGCTGCTGCTTGTGTCCCATTCTCCGTTTCCAGAACCGCAGGATACCACTGCCAAGCACCAAGAGTACCATCCTCCGGTGGTTCAGTACAAAGAGCATAAGCCTGAGCCGGGGCATTTTCCGGTTGCTCAAAAACACTAAACTGACAAGCCGGGAGACTACGAAAGGTATGGCGTCCCCCATCAAGATGCCAGAGATTAAAATCTCCTCGGGAGGAGCGACTAATACAACCGGCTCCCATACCGCCAACAGGCATTCCCTGCCAGGGACCATCATCAAGGTTACTGGCATCACTAGCAGTGTAAGGTTGATCCCAGCCAAGTCCAAGGGGACGCTGCCAACTACAATCGGGAATTTTCGGGCGTGGTGGTTGATAGAGCATTCCCTGATTTTAAGGCAATTCTCGACTGTTTAGCTATAACCCGCAAGGGGTTTAAATCCCACCGCTTATAGCTCAAGTCCGTTAAAACGGACTGAAAATAGATAATCATTTCCTCATAATGAATATTTCGGCAAGTCGAACAAGAGCATATTTTATTGGTTGCAATTTTGGTGATTTTTGGCTATTATTGGAATAATGGAGTATGTGTGCGCATATAAGATATGAATTGCTATTGCTGACATCAAGAAAACATGCTAGCAAACGTAGGTTGGGTGTAGCGAAGCTTAACCCAACAGCAACCCACAACCCACAAGGGGTTTAAACCCCACCTCTTATAGCTCAAGTCCGTTAAAACGGACTGAAAATAGATAATTATTTGCTAATAATGAATATTTCGGCCAGTTGAACAAGAGAATATTTTATTGGTTGCAATTTTGGTGATTTTTGGCTATCATTGGAACAATGGAGTAGGTGTGCGCATATAAGGTATGAATTGCTATTGCTGACATCAAAAAAACATGCTAGCAAACGTAGGTTGGGTGTAGCGCAGCGTAACCCAACACCAACACGCAAGGGGTTTAAACCCCACCGCTTATAGCTAAAGTCCGTTAAAACGGACTGAAAATAGATAATCATTTCCTCATAACGAATATTTCGTCAAAGGGAGCAAGCGATCGCAAGATAACCGTAGGGAGCTGGAGAGCGTTTGCGATATGCTTACAGTTATGTAGGACAAGGCAATTGACTTCTTTATTCTACGGCAATTGCTCCAAACCAAAAGCTCATGTTATCTTACCTGCCTGCAATTCATTGCGGATGC
>JAAHGR010000339.1 GCA_010672425.1 Symploca sp. SIO2E6 | reverse complement strand
TTTAACAGTTAACTTGCATTTTTTTATTTCTTATGGTACATTGAAAGTTTGTGCGTAGTACGTAAATTCTAGACTAGCTAGAGCAAATTAACGACAGAGCAAAAAAAAATTCTCATATGTCCCCGTAAGTAAACGGGATTTGGTTTAATCAAATCAACTGCAAATTTTTTGACCAAGCAACAATGGCTCTGTCTCAATCATCTTGGAAAGCGCTATCAGCTTTAATAGTTACAGGAGTTGCCACTAGCAGTGGGTTATATTGGCCTGCATCTACCCTAGCCATCCCAAGAACAGGGCACTTAGTTGCCCAGGCTAAACAAGAAGATGCTCAACCCATCCCTAAACCCACTGGGCACACAGAAAACGTCAAATCCCTGGCGATTAGTCCAGATGGTCAGATTCTCGTTAGTGGAGGAGATGATCAAACAATCAATATCTGGGATTTAGTTAGTGGTAAGCTAGTTCGTACCATTTCCTCAGAGAAATGGGTGTATGGAGTTGCCATTAGCCCGGACAGCAGCATTATTGCTAGTGGCAGTAGTGATCAAACGATCAAGATTTGGGATTCCTATACGGGGGAATTACTGCAAAATCTCTCTGGACATACAGACAACGTCATTGCTGTTGCCTTTAGTCCTGATGGACAAACTCTCGTCAGTGGCAGTTGGGACAAAACTATCCGGGTTTGGGATCTGAGCACAGGAGAGTTGATACGAACCCTCTCTGGACACCCAGGTTTAGTTGTTTCCCTAGCGATTAGTCCAGATGGTTCATTAATTGCCAGTGGTGATTCTGAAGGGGTAGTTAATGTTTGGAATCAGGAGTCAGAAGAACCTCTCTACACTCTAACTGGACATTCAACTTGGGCTAGGTCTTTAGCCTTCAGTCCTGATGGTCAAACTTTGGTTAGTAGCAGTTTAGACAACAAAGATACCATTAAAGTCTGGAATCTGCGGACTGGTAAACTCAGAAGAACCATTAGTTCCGGAGATTGGGTTTATTCCATTGCCTTCTCTACAGATGGTAAAACCTTAATGGGTGGCACAAATCGCAAAACCCTCAAAAGTTGGGAGCTCAAAACTGGTGAACTGAAAGGTACTTTTACTGGACATGAGGAACCGATTTATGCTATAGCTTTAAGTCCCGACGGTCAAACCCTGGCTAGTGGTGGTGGCGATCGCCAGATCAAGGCTTGGGAAATCTCTCCCTTAGCAGAAACCATTGGTGAAGAGAAGGAAGTAGCACTACTCAAAACCCTCACTGGGCATACTGAAGGTGTTCGAGCTGTAGCCATTAGTCCTAATGGCAAAACTATTGTTAGTGGCTCCCTCGACAATACCCTCAAAACTTGGGATCTCGATACCGGTGAGCTACTGCATACCCTGGAGGGACATGAACAACCAGTTTGGGCTGTAGCCATTAGTCCTGATGGCAAAACCATTGTCAGTGGCTCCCTCGACAATACCCTCAAAACTTGGGATCTCAATACTGGTGAACTACTGCATACCCTTGATGAGCACACAGCAGCAATCCTAGCCGTAGCCATCAGTCCCGATGGAGAAACCATTGTTAGTGGCTCTTCCGACAAAACGATTAAGCTGTGGGAGTTAGAAACAGGGGAGTTGCAGGACACTTTTGAAGGAAATACCGACCCCGTTGTTTCCCTTACCATTAGTATGGATGGACAAACCCTCGTCAGTGGGAGTGACGAAATCATCAAAATTTGGGATCTCCAGACAGGAGAGTTGCAAGATACTCTCACCGGACATGCCAATTATGTTGCCTCCCTGGCGATTAATGCCAATCCCGATGCCTTTTTTGAAGGTTTAGGACCAAGGCTAGTAACCACAGGTGACGAAAAAATCAGGATTTGGAATCTCAAAACTGGAGAACCACAAGATATCCTGGAAGGACATTGGAGTCGTGTTTACTCCCTGGCTCTTAGCTCCAATGGACAGACCCTGGTAAGTGGGGGAGTAGACAAAAATATCAAGTTGTGGAACTTGAGCGCAGGTGTCCTCCAAGATATTTTCCCTGGACACGATGCTTGGATTTACTCCTTGGCCATTAGTTCCGATGGAGAAACTCTGGTGAGTGGGAGTTTGGACAAAACCATCAAGATTTGGCAAATGCCCCAGAGATTTTAAGCTAATGGTACGCTTGTTAAGCCGAAAGCTTTTCCAGAAAAGGGGTGTGGGCAGAGGGTCAGGGTGAGGGCACTCCCCACACCTACTACACTATATATAAGAAGGAAACCATGACAGAATTTTTAGATTTTCTCAAGCACAAATTTGCTTATGTGGCAATTGGAGAATTCAAACCAGGTAAGTTTGAAGAAGCAGAGCAACTCTTTGAAAAAGCTGTATCAACTTACACCCAAGGTTTCAAGGGAGCCTATCTACTACAAGAACCTGGTACTGATAAAGGCATTGCCGTTATTTTTTGGGAAAATATAGATGATATGGAAGCCAATCAAAATGAGGCTTACCAATCAATTTTGCACCAAATGTCTCCTTTGTTTGCCAAGCCTCCCACCACCTCTTTCTATGAAGTGTGTAGTGAAATTCCAGCACCGGATAGTGAGTAGGTGTTAGGTGACCAGAGAGATTTTAGATTTTAGATTTTAGATTTTAGATTTTAGATTTTAGAATTGAAGAATAAAACACTCACAAGCCCCTAAATTTATGATACTGTGGGCTAATCACCTCAAAGCCAGTAAAATCGTGGGGAGATAGGGAGATGGGGAAATGGGGGAAATGCTTGCTAGCCAAGTATTTTATTGAGGTGAGGGGTTTGACCCCTCGGTTAATTGACCCGCAGTATCATTTATTTATGGGGGAAATCTAAAATTTTCAATCTTAAATCTTCAATTGCTTGACAAGTTATATCAAGGAAAGGATAAACAGTTATAATTCCCGAATACCTTGCAACCTTCTTTCTTCCCTCGGAGCCTCCTGCCTCCTGCCTCGGAGCCTTATTGCCACCAAAGTGTAAGTGATCAACCGAACATGATATTAGGCTCTTCCGTATCTGTTATACTAAATTGCCTCAGACGACGCCCAAAATCCTTGCTAAGCAAGGATTTTGGGCGTTAGTTTGAGTAAATTAGACTGAGGAATTTTCCCAAACTGTCTAAAATGAGACAATACAGCACTTTGCGCTGTAATGAAGTACACTTTTCTCAAAGTCCCCCTTATTAAGGGGGATTTAGGGGGATCAACGATGTACCGCATAGCAGAGCAAACTGCTGTATTTAAATTTTTGTTGTAATTCCTCAGCTGCAGTCGAGTTGAGAGTTTCAGGAATATTTGCCTTTACCATTGCTTCCGGTTCGGCTAAGATTTCCGCCAATAAATCGCTGACTTGGCCATCAATTTTTGTCATAGCTCTTTACCTCAATTCAATTATACTAATGACGGAGTAATTTAACCAATAGCTTATCTTGGGTATCCTCATCAATGAATAATTTTAGGCTCAAGGCTAATTCCTTTTTCTTCTAGATGACGACGCTCAAGATTGGCTTCCTGGTGTAAAAGTTCTTGATGAGTTTGACAATATTCAATTGCTTCATGAACCGCTGCCAAAGGTAGTTCTTTATTTTCTGCTACCTCTTCTGGGGTCAATTCATTGACAAGCATATCCATCCAGATGGTGAAAGCCTTTTGCTTTCTCCCTTTGATGTAAAGTTGCTGTTGCCAACGGTGAGGACGCTTTTCTAGATATTGCCACTGGGTTTTGGTTTCTGGTGTAGCCATGGTTTTTTACTTATCACTTCTTAATTATATATAAGGTAGTTGTAGCATCCTCTGGCTTCCCGTGAAACCCAAAGCGTTCGCAAAGCGTTCTCATGAAGGAGTAGCATCACCTGGCTTCCCCCTTATTAAGGGGGACGGGAGGGGGATCTAAGGGGGACGGGAGGGGGATCAACAATGTACCGCATAGCAGAGAAAACTGCTGTATATGCTAACATTATAACTCAATAAAACTTCTCAGGATTCCCATTAACTTACCTATATCATTCAGGAAATATTCATTAGGCTCAACTTCAACTACTACACCAGATAATTTCAGAAATTTCCAGTTAGTTCCAGTAGTTACAGAACCATAAATTGTTTCATGATGATTATCCTGGCGCTGATTAAGTATTTGTGCCGCTACCATTTCGGCAATACACTGGCCCAAACCAGATTGAATGTTATCATTTTTGGCTTCAACGATGATAGCCACAGGTGATTTAATCAATAATTGAGAAGGTGATTTACTAATGATAAAATCACAATAGCCCATTAACCCTTGTTGAGTATCCACATTGAATTCCTTTCCAGAAAATAGACTAATTTGAGACTCAAACTGCTGTCTTAATTCAATCAGAATCGGTGTAATGATCATTTCTGACCTGGCTTTTTCCGTAGCAATCTCTAATGCTAAAGGAATATTGTACGCCAAACACTGTTGCAAAAAATCACTAACTGGCACTTCCGGCACTGCGGCGAACATATCGAGATTTTCAAGTATGTTAAGTCCAAAAGTTTGCTCTACTTTTTCTAAGGTAAACTGGCTATAAGACATCTTCTGAACTTCTAGTAAACTCTTTACTTATTACTTATTACTTATTACTTATTACTTCAAAAACCGAGTCAATCTACTTATTATTCCAAGCCCTAGTTAGCCATCAGCTGTCAGCCATCAGCTGACAGCTAATAGCTACTTCCTACTCAGGTAAACTCTTCAACAATTGCTCCCAGGAGTCTACTGCCAAAGCCACATCCATCAACCCTTCTAGCTGTTCAATGCTGAGTCTTTGTAGACGATATTGAACCTCAGTTGGTACAGATAATCTGAACCGTTGCTCTAGCAATCGCAGCAATAATTTCTGAGCTCCTTCTTGACGTCCTCGTTCCATGCCTATTCTTTCAATACTAGTAATATAGCGCATATTCTGCTCCTTTTCGTATTCGGTTATCTCTTCAATAAAGGCTTGCTCTAATCCCTTTGGCAACTTCATCACCCAGTCAATAAAATGAAACAGATTCAGTACATCTTGTCGCTGATAACCCTCCTCATATAATCTTTTGGTTAAAGACATTTTCCAGGCTCGACGTTGCTGTTTATTACCACGAGTTTCTTGGGATTTGAGGTGAGCCATGATGACTGTAGCAAAAGGATTATCGCTTTGTTCGAGTTCTTCCCATTGCTCCTTGTAGTCTAACAGTTTTGCGATCAAAAACTTGAAGTCGATGGTACAGCCTAAGGTTTCGCTGCTATACTTGGTAGGTCGCCAATTGGGATTACCATCACATAAAACTGCTAGGCTGAGAACTGGGTGGTTGTAGCGGTCGGAAATACGATGGTTGTAGGTGTACATCCTTTGAGCAAAGTTAGTTTCTCGCTTACCCTGCACTTCTACGTGGATTAGAATCCAAGTTTCTTGACCATTAAGGAGCCAGACTTGTACTAATTTATCGGCAAAGCGTCGTCCGATTTGAGCATCTCGCACGACTTTTTGCAATTCTTTATCGAGGAATTGACAAGAATGAGACCAATCGATGGCAGGATGAATCTGAGGGAAGCACAGACGGATAAAGGGTTCAAAGTACCACTCCAAGGTATCTTTCCAAGCGGAGTCAAAGTCAGTCGAGGTTTTACTCATAAGGGAGACGGAGTTCAAGAGTTCAGAATTGTAGGAGTTTAGGAGTGAGGAAGTCAATCCCATTTTCCATGGACGTAATTTGCTAAAATATTTTGATCTTTGCTCAGTAAAATATTTTGATTAAGCTGGGCATGTGCCACAATCACCCGATCGAATGGATCACGAGTCCAATTTATCCCTAAAGCTTGACCAACAATCAAATTGAAATCCTTCTGACAAACCCTCAAGCTGATTCGATTAGATAAATCCATAAGAATCACATCTGACTTATCCCTTACCCGCCCAATTTCATACAAATATTGCAACTCCAGGCGCACGATAGGTGAAACATAAACCTCATGGTCATTAATTAACGATTTTGCCAAATCACTCAACTTATTCTTCAAACCCCCATAAAGCCATACGACTACGTGGGTATCAAGGTAAATCAAGGCTAACCTCCTGGTCCCAACTAATCTCCACGAGTTCTTCAGGATTTCCCACAATCACCTCTGGACGAGAAATCAACCTCTGTAATTTATCCACCTTCTCAACTGGAACAATTTGTAAATGCTTTCCCCCCCGGTCTATCTCTATAGGGATACCAGTCTCTAGGATTTCATCCAATAAGTTGTAGAGATTTTTGCGTAGTTCCGTTGGTGTAACCCGTTTCATAATTTTGGTGGGTAAACGTACATATAAAGATTATATACGTACATATGGGAGAGGAGAACTGGTGAAATGGTGCTAATTATGAGGAACACTATAAATCAGCCTGACGCCAAATGCGATCGCTTTGGGCACCAGCTTGCGCTGATCGCTTTTTCCTGAGAATCTGGGATTGGTTGCAATTTTGGTTATTTTTTGCTATTATTTGAACAATGGAATAGGTGTGCGCCTGTAATGTAAAAACTACGTGATCAAGATGTACAAACCATGCGAGCAAGATGTAAAAACCATGCGAGCAAGATGTAAAAACCACGCGAGCAAGATGTAAAAACCACCTGGTTGACTCAGGCTCTTGTGTTGTTACACCCTGTTGAAATGATTCTGAGAAGTGAAAAACGGGTAGCGATCGCTATTTTCGATGGCTATTGTAGGGGCGGGTTTAGGGATAACCTAGGCCATTTGACCAAAATATGGGGATCAAAACCCGCCCCACGCCGTTCCCGGTTAGTGCAACCAATCGCTAATTACCAATTCTTCATTCCCAGGTTATCGTCAGGGCGGGTTTTGTATTAAAGTTATCGCGGATTCCCTTAACGGTGGCCCTAAACCCGCCCCTACGAATCTACGGAACTTTATCCCAATTTTCCATTCTAAATTCTACATTCTTCTACGGTGGCCCTAAACCCACCCCTACGAATCTACGGAACTTTATCCCAATTCTAAATTCTAAATTCTAAATTCTAAATTCTTCTATGACTTTGCTTCCTCAACAAGTAGTAGGCGGACACTACCAAATATTGCACAAATTAGGAAAGGGGGGGCTGGGAACAACTTTTCTGGCTGAGGATTTGCACAGACTGAAAAGCAAATTGGCTGTTAAACAACTGCACTACACCAGTAACAACCCCGAAGAGCAAAGAAAAGTTGAAGAATTATTCCGCCGGGAAGCGAAAACTCTCATTAAACTGGGTGAGCATGAGCAAATCCCCTATCTTCATGCCTATTTTCAGGAAGATCAAAAATTTTACCTGGTAGAAGAGTTAATCGAGGGACATCAACTCAGTGAGGAACTCTCCCCTGGTAAAAAAATGGAGGAGGATGAAGTTATCGAATTGCTAGAGGAAATACTAGTAATCCTCAAATTCGTTCACACTAAAGGAGTTATACACCGTGACATCAAACCCGAAAACATCATGCGGCGGGACAAGGATGATCAATTAGTATTGATTGACTTTGGTGGAGTCAAAAACCTTATCTCCGAATCAGGCAATACAGTAATACAGGGGAATAACACTCAGGTTTACACACGACATTATTCTCCTAGAGAACAGATTATAGGCAGACCAGAATTTAATAGTGATATTTACCCACTGGGGATTATCGCAATCCAAGCTTTGACAGGGTTAGAAGCTAAGAACATTCCTCAAGATAGCCGCACCGGTGAACTCAGTTGGCGAGAAGAAGCACCCCAGGTTAGCGATCGCTTAGCTGAAGTTGTGGATAAGATGGTACGGGATGACTTCGAGCGTCGATATAGATCAGTAGAAGATGTTTTAGTTGATCTAGGGGAGTTAAAGCAAACCTCGGTTCTAGTTGGTTCCAAAGCTACATCCCTAGGCAAGACTCTATTACCCGATTTTCGTTTACCAAAGAAATATGTTTGGCTGTTGTTTATAGCTCTTGTAGGTTGGGTGAAGAGAAGCGTAACCCAACACCAAATGCGAGCGCTTGTGCCTTAAAATCTGGGATTGGTTGTAATTTTGACCATTTTTTGCTACCATTTGAATAATGGAGTAGGTGTGCGCCTGTAGGGTATATAGAATAACATCTTTGTTAAGCAGCCTTGTACAGGAAGTCCATATGCTACGTTAGCTACTAATTAAAGCTGTGCAGCTCAGGGGGTGACAAGCAAGCTGAAGCTTTGAGAGATGGGGCTTTTCACCTTGTTGCTCTCACCAAAGATGAGTGCTTATTGACAGGCAAGCATGAGAATGAAATTGAGGTATATCATTGATGATAA
>JAAHGR010000338.1:4117-8374 GCA_010672425.1 Symploca sp. SIO2E6 | reverse complement strand
CCCCAATTCCCAATACCCAATACCCAATACCCAATACCCAATACCCAATACCCAATACCCAATACCCAATACCCAATTCCCAATTCCAATTCCCAATTCTCAACCAACTGCAATTTGAGTGTTGTGCGTTTTATTGAAGGGTTGGCAGGTTGAACTCTTCCTCTGGTGTAGCTTAGCAAGTTTCCGGTGTTGTCTGTGTGGTACTAGCTGCACATTGGCGTAGAGGTGTTCGATAATCTGCCTACCTTCTGGTGTCACTTCTAAATATTGCAGTGCTTCTAGAATATAAGGATTAACCTGATGACGATAAAAATTCGGTAAGCTAGAACGTAAGTCTTTTGGGTGGTGATAACCTAAGGTTTTATTGGTACCGATTTCCTCAAACTCCTCAAACAAACCGGGAATTTTTTGTAAGTAGCTTGGATCACTCAGTTGACCAATCAAATCAGCCGCACGAGCCAAACCAGGATAGTTGCGGGTGTCTTGATACTCTTCATCGGAGGGTACAGGGAAACGAGTCAACTCAATATTACGCTGCATCACTTCCGCATCTAGTACCGGGTGACCAGAAAAATTTTCTGCCACAAATAGTTTACTTCGGTCTACATGGTAAGGAGCAAGGCTGGCATCAGTGGCCTCTTGCGGAAGAGTGCGCACCTCATTGCCGATACCTGTACTGTATAAATTTTTGCTTACCCGGTCTTGACGACAAACTCCCTTAACATAACCAATATCATGGCATAACAAGGACACGATGAAATTTAACCAGTCGTTACCAGAGATACTGTCACTACCTTCTAAGAGGTACTTTCCTCTTAAAATTTTCTCTCCTGCAAGGGTAACTAGAACGGTGTGCTCAATGTTATGGTAAGGAGCATCACATTGAGCAAAATTGTCTAAAATCAAATTTGCTGCCCAACTGATCAGCTTGGTGGAACTTGGGTTAATCGAGCCGTACATACAGCGGTAGCTAGTCTGTAGTTGCTCGACACAAGCCCTGATTATTACCTTAGTAGAATTATACATCTGGTGCTATCCTCTAATAAAAATCTCAGCTAACTAGCGGAATTTTTACTTTTCCTAAGCTTGGTTTTTTTATTTGGTAAATGCGACCCTGATGTGCTTACGCAGTTTGGCATTGATCAGCCTTGCTAAGAAATGTTAACATTTCTCTTCGGTGTCTGACTAGTACAATAGGGGAAAGGTAAGTAATCATCTACAAAAGGTTAAAAACCTGACTGTAGGAGCTTTCTTACCTCAGAGCCTTTTTGTACTAGCGATCGCCTTGGGTGAATAGCTTGTTTAACTTTTCACTCAGGAGAACCTATGGCTAATGCCAAACCCAGGTTTTGGGAAAGCTAAGCTTACGGAATAAAGCACTTGGGTCTAAGGTACTAACATTATATAAAAAAAGGCTATGTATTTATTCTCTCTCCAGAGTGATTGCCAGAAAATATGCTGTTACATTTAGGTAGTAGTACCGTTATGATGTTGACTCTCATGATGTACCTAGCCAACACTATCGGTATTTACGTAATTGTTCAAATCACGATGGTTATTTTTTATACATGCTATACAAATTGAAGCCACTTTTTAAGTTTGTACAAGGCAATTTGACTATGTGAATTATTGTCAAAAGGGGCATGAATTTCCCAACTTAACCGGAACGCTGTTGTAGCACTTCACAGAATTAGTCATTAGGCAAAAAAATTATGTTATTACCTCGTTTACGCCTGTTCACTCTGATAGCTATTGTATCCACTGTAGCTGTCGCTTGTAGTTCACGACAAACTCCGGTCACAGTGAATAATGCCTACGTTTGTGATGATCATAGGATAACCGCAACTTGGGAAGATGATTGTGATAACTATCACAGAGGAGGCTACTATCGCCATCCTGTCACTCATATACTGTACTATAGTGCTCAAGGTAGTGGCGGAACTAGGACTATTATCGAAACACCAAGTACTAGACCTACCACTCGTCTTAATCCAGGTTCTACCGTAGCTCTATCGAAGCCAGTTGTGGTTAATAGTAACGGCTCACCGAAAGTTGGTAGTGATGGTAGTGTACTACGAACTACAGGTAAAATTGGTAAACCCTATACTAGTGGAAGTTTTGGCAAATCCCCGACTAAAGCATCAGGTACTGGTGTTGGTGGCAGTAACTTGAATAGTGGTAAGGGTGCAGCTAGAGGTTCCAAAGTTGGCGGTTCTGGTAGTAGGGGTTTTGGTAGTGGGGGATGATGGAGAATGGGAATTGGGAATTGGGAATTGGGAATTGGGAATTGGGAATTGGGAATTGGGAATTGGGAATTGGGAATTGGGAATTGGGAATTGGGAATTGGGAATTGGGAATTGGGAATTGGGAGTAATATCAAGCAAAGGATAAACAGTTATAATTTCCTTTCACCTTGCAACCTTCTTCTTTGCCTTCTGCCTTCTGCCTCCTGCCTCCTGCCTCCTGCCTCCTGCCTCCTGCCTCCTGCCTTGCAGCCTTGCAGCCTCCTGCCTTGGAGCCTTATTTCCACCGTATTCTACCGAACTTGATATAAGGTTGTTTTAATGTACGATAGCTTATCAAAAAAAACGGGGCAACTAATCAGTTTTCCAGAAAAACTGGCTGGTAAAGATAAATGGAAGTTTTTTAGAACAATGCCTGTAGAGGCTACTTTTGGCTTCGATGTCCTGACGATGATGGGAGAGGTGGATAATGGAGAGCCATCCCAAAAGTATGTTGTCTTCGATGCTATTAAAGTCAAACTAGATCTCATAGATTACATCAAAAATATCTCAGAGCAAGTTTGGCGAGTCTATGCTGCGGGATGTAAATACATTGTTGAGGAGTTTTCTGAAGAGGATTTGTTGGCATGTGGCTATCTGCCTGACTATATTCCTCATATCATTAAAGGAGGTATTTTACCTCCAGATATGAGATTTGATCTTGCGGTTCATCCTAGTGCATTTTACTCGGAAAACTACGAACCTCAGCATATCCGCGTCTTAGAAGCTAATGTGGCAACACCAACCTTCTTCTGGGAATCCTTCGTTGGTAATATGTTTGTTGCTGAACATTTTGGTTTACAAGACCCTAATCCTAGAGCCTTTGAAACCCATGCTGCTTTATTTTACCAATATGTTACAGAAATTGCCCAAATCTATAGAATAGATTTGTCGGAGTTCCCTTTGTGTTTCTCGGTTCCCCAAAGCTATATCGAAGATATTTTAGCGATGGCGACTCGCCAGGGAATGTATAGTCTGTATGCAGAATCTATTAGTTGCTTTACCGATGATTTGGTATTCGAGTCTCATCCCCAAGCCCAACCAGCACTCTATGCCCACAATCAACTGGTTAAAATGTTGATGGTTCACTATCCCAACGAATGGTTTATCGAGGATGTGGGTGAGGGGATTAACCAACCTGCGGAGATCTCCGATACTCCAGCTCGACCCTGGGATTACATGGCAGAATTGACCTATAGCGATCGCTTGATCAAACTACCTTCTATTTTAGGTGATGTCATGCAAAACAAGGCTTTTATGGCAATTTTGCATGAATGTATCGGGGAATTTGATGCGGATATCGTTGAAATCATTCAACATCATATCCCTAAAACTTACTTCAGGGAAGTAGATGCTGCTAATAATTGTACCATATGGTGGGAAAAACCAATTTTGGGCAGGGAAGGGGCAGCAGTCAAACAGCATAATCAAGTGCAGCCAGAATCCCTAACTTGGAATTTCCAGCCTGGTGATGAGGAGTATTTAAATCAACTTGCTGTCTTCCAAGAGCATTGTGAAATGCCAGAGATTGATTTGGGTAATGGAGCCAGAAAGCTGATGTTTACCTGTTATGTTGGACCAAATGGTCAAGCCACAGCTGTTGCGGCGAGGACTACTACTAGTGAGATTATTGATGCCAAAACTGGTTTGTGGATACCGATAGGGGTTTGAGAATTGGGAATTGGGAATTGGGAATTGGGAATTGGGAATTGGGAATTGGGAATTGGCAACTTTGGATGAGTCTATTTTCATCATATCGCCATCTTGACATCACAATAGTCCCGATAACCCACAGTAATATGAGTGCCAGAGTAATTACGAGACTTTAGTCATCACTCATTACTCATCACTCATTACTCATTACTGAGATCTTGCACGCCTGTCGAAAATTGACTTGTGAAGTTAGGCAATAGGCACTCTTGCAATAGGCACTCTTGCAATAGTGATAAGATTGGACGTTTTCAGTACTGAAATT
>JAAHGR010000338.1:0-4017 GCA_010672425.1 Symploca sp. SIO2E6 | reverse complement strand
ACTCATTACTCATTACTGAGATCTTGCACGCCTGTCGAAAATTGACTTGTGAAGTTAGGCAATAGGCACTCTTGCAATAGGCACTCTTGCAATAGTGATAAGATTGGACGTTTTCAGTACTGAAATTGATTGTTCCAACTTCCGCTATTCAGTATTTATGATGCATAGTGCAAGATCTGAGCATTACTCATCACTCATCACTCATTACTCATCACTCATTACTCATCACTCATTACTCATCACTCATTACTCATTACTCATTACTCATCACTCATTACTCATCACTCATTACTCATTACTCATTACTCATTACTGAGATCTTGCACGCCTGTCGAAAATTGACTTGTGAAGTTAGGCAATAGGCACTCTTGCAATAGGCACTCTTGCAATAGTGATAAGATTGGACGTTTTCAGTACTGAAATTGATTGTTCCAACTTCCGCTATTCAGTATTTATGATGCATAGTGCAAGATCTGAGCATTACTCATCACTCATCACTCATTACTCATCACTCATTACTCATCACTCATTACTCATCACTCATTACTCATTACTCATTACTCATCACTCATTACTCATCACTCATTACTCATTACTCATTACTCATTACTCATTACTCATTACTCATTACTTATACCCCTTAAGCCAATAAGTCGTCATCTTACCCTTTCCCTTAACCTCAATCTGACCCCGCTCTTCAAATACAAATTGATGCTTCAATCGTTTGTAAGTTATAGCCGAAACTTGAATACCTCCCGGTAATCCCTGAGATTCCATACGGGAGGCCACATTAACCGTATCTCCCCACAAATCATAACTGAATTTTTTAATTCCAATTACTCCTGCTACCACAGGGCCGGTGTTAATACCAATCCGAATTTGGAAAGGTTTGTTGGTGTAAACTTGAAAGTTAGCAATGGCTTGCTGCATATCTAACGCCATAGCCGCGACGGCTAATGCATGATCAGCACGGGGAATAGGCAGTCCTCCAACTACCATATAAGCATCTCCAATCGTTTTGATTTTCTCTAACCCATGCTTTTCGGCTAACTGATCAAACGTCGAAAAAATTTGATTGAGTAAACTAACTAATTCTATGGGAGACATCCGGCTAGAAAGGGGGGTAAAACCAGCAATATCAGCAAATAAAATAGTAGCATCACTGAATTGTTCAGCGATGGCACTGTTATTATCTTTTAATTGCTTAGCAATTGGCTGGGGCAAAATATTCAGCAACAAACGTTCAGACTTTTCCTGTTCTATCCGCAATGCTTCCTCAGCTTGCTTACGCTTAGTAATATCTTCAATCGTAGCGAGAAGGCATTGCATATTGTGAATCTCGACAACTTCTGCTGAAACTAGCCCGATTTTGATCTCATCGAACTTGGTACGTAATTCCAATTCTAAGCTGTGAAATGCGCCATTTTCGATTAATAGTTGATGTGCTCTATAATACTTTTCTGTATCTACCCAAAGAGCCAAATCTGTAGCACTATGTGCGATCACCTCTTCGAGGGAGTAATTACTAAATTGGAGAAAGCTCTCATTTACTTCGATGAAATAGCCATCAGTCAAGGTAGCAATAACGATAGCAAGAGGGCTAGAGTGGAAGGCTTTGGAGAATTTTTCTTCTGAATGTTGTAAGGCTGCTGTCCGCTCAATAACTCGTTGTTCTGACTCTTCCTTCGCTTTTGATAAGGCCAAAAATGACTCACGTAACTGAGCTGCCATTTGATTAAATGAATGGGCTAATACTCTGATTTCTGCGATGCTTCCCCCCTCAACATGTTGATCTAGTTTGCCACTAGCTATCTTGGTAGCTGCTTTTCCTAAGAGGACAATCGGAGACGTTATCCAGCGAGTAGTAAAAACTCCTAAAGTGGCAGATAAGCTTAATGCACCCAAACAGAGCCAAATTGTGGTACGAGTATTAGCATGAATTTGCTCCATGAAGTCAGCTTTGGGGATGATCACAGCAATGAGCCAGTCAATACCCCGGTCATCTTTCAGGGGAGTGATTTGCAAAAAATGCGGTTGCCCTTCTAGTTCAAAGGTAAATTGCCTCGTGCTGTTCACTAACGCTAAGTTAACGGAGTCTTCTAAATAGTTAACCGCTGCTTTAATCAGAGGAACACGACTATTTTTAGCCTGCAATTGATCTTTAACATTGCCATGAGTATCTCTAAAAAAAGGTTCTTCTTCAGTAGAAGATGCGACCATGAAACCAGAACGATCCATGATAAAAGTCTGTCCTGACTTGCCAACTTTTAATTGCTTGAGAAAATCTTGAATGTCAGACAACACAAAGTCAACCCCTGCCACACCCCGCAATTCATTGGTTTTGCTATAGATGGGTTGCACTAGAGTAATTTTTAGCCGAGGCTCTTGGAAATCAATGTAAATGTCACTCCAAGCTTCTTGGCCTGCTTGTACTGCTCTTTTATACCAAGGTCTTACTCTGGGATCGTACTGATTACCAACTTCTAACAAATCGGTTGGATTACCTTGAGGATCTACACCATAGCTAAAAAATTTACCAGCAGTTGCCTTCCCGGCTTTGCCAATTTCCCACTGTTGACTGTCCTGAAACCCTAGACCAACAAATTCTCCTTCAGCGGTAGCAAAATACATAGCAGATATATTGAGTGAATCAAATAAAAACCGCTGGTTCCAAAATTGACGAGTCAAGCTAGCTGTATCTTGCACATTTAACTGGTCTAGTCGAATTGCATTAACATTAACCCGATTAATCGTTTGGGGTTCTTCTAGGTAATAGCGCAGGGTTTGATGGATGCGTGAGCCTATTTCTACCCGCAATTGTTGAGTAACTTGGTTAATTGCTTCTTCTCCGTTGCGAAAGGATAAGTATCCAGTCAGTCCCACCGCTGCTGAAATTTGTAGTAAAAATGGCACTACCAAAGTAAGGCGTAGTGGTACCTTGTGAGACTTTTGGGAAATCCAGAGGAGTAGAGGTTTCAATGGCATCAGTTTGCCTTATCGCATCTGCATGGTAATTTGATAGTACAATCGTTCTAGGTATTCATGTTGCACATCCTACAAAATTTGCGATCGCTTTTTCTACGAGACACCACGCCAACGGCAGCAGTTAGCGCTGGATCGCTTTCTCTCTCAAAAAAACCCTCCCCCTTAACATGCACCCTTTTTCACTCACTGGCTTGGGTTTGGGCTTCAACAAGGGTATCATTCAGTTTGTACCCTATGTATCTTACTGCGGGTTATTACAATCGATGTCAAAGATCTTAGCCTCCAACTAGAAGCGATCGCTACTAGTGCAGATGCGAGCGCCTCTGTTCAAGGCTAGGATCTTGCCCCAATATCGAGATCCCCGACTTCTTCTGTGAAATCGGGGCTCTAAGCCGTGGGAGAGATATGTGGTAGTGTGGCACAGCTTATTTTTTTAGAGATAAGGGAGGCAAGGAGGATGGGGAGATAGGGAAAAAAATCTATATCTACTCATCACTCATTACTCATTACTCGATTTCTTCGATTTCTTCAATTTCTTCTACTACCTCAACTTCTTCTATTACCTCGACTTCTTCTATTACCTCGACTTCTTCTATTACCTCGACTTCTTCTATTACCTCGACTTCTTCAATTTCTTCTATTACCTCGACTTCTTCGATTTCTTCTATCTCTTCGATTTCTTCTATCTCTTCGATTTCCTCTATTTCTTCTAAAGCATGTGCTGGAGTGCTGACGAGAGCACCAACCAAGGTAACAGTAGCTATAATTATTGCAGTATTAGTAAGCAATAGTATTTTTTTCATGGCGCAATTGTTAGTAATTATTTTTTGTCTAAAATAGCATCGTCAAATTTATGATGTCAACCCACATTCCGCACTTCAAATTGTAGGGAGCACGATGTTCCCACTCGAAGAATTGTTGGTATTTCGCTGCCAACAACTGAGCAAGCAGCACGATTTAATACAAGGGCTAACTCGTTACCACTGGTGGCCTCAAACCAGGGCATCTTAATCCCAAATTTTTCTAAGGATG
>JAAHGR010000337.1 GCA_010672425.1 Symploca sp. SIO2E6 | reverse complement strand
ACTGTCTTCTGTAGGAAAAAAGCAAGAGTAGCCAGACTGACACCGACTACAGCGACAGCTATCAGATGTATTTGTTGAGGAGTTTCAACCATTTATTAAAAAAAACGACAATCGAGATTTACGACTCATTTGGAAACGCTATATTCTCCATTCCCAAACAACAAACAACAAACAACCAACAACCAACAACAAACAACCAACAACAAACAACAAACAACCAACAACAAACAACCAACAACCAACAACCAACAACAAACAACCAACAACCAACAACAAACAACCAACAACCAACAACAAACAACCAACAACCAACAACCAACAACCAACAACCAACAACCAACAACCAACAACCAACAACCAACAACCAACAACCAACAACAAAGGCCAAAGCGAACTTCTACTGGTGGCAGGTTATGCTGGTATCGGGAAGTCAGTGCTCGTGCAGGAAATTTACAAACCCATTACCCAACAGCGGGGTTATTTTATTTCCGGGAAATTTGAGCAGTTTCAACGCAATATTCCTTACTTAGGGATGATTAAAGCTTTCCAAGAGTTAGTGGCTCAACTATTAACGGAAACTGAGGCACAGCTCAAGTTATGGCGAGAGCAACTTTTGGCGGCTCTTGGTAGTAATGCTCGGGTCATTATTGATGTGATTCCCGAAGTAGAACTGATTGTCGGTAAGCAGCCAGAAGTACCCAAGCTGTCAGCAGCTGAGTCACAAAATCGCTTTAATCTGGTGTTTCAAAGCTTTATCGAAGTGTTTACCAAGTCAGCATATCCCCTGGTAATATTTCTCGACGATTTACAGTGGGCTGATGGTGCTTCTTGGAAATTGATGCAATTGCTGATGAGTGGTTCTGCAACTGGATTGTTTTTGATTGGCTCTTATCGGGATCAGGAAGTAGGTAGTACCCATCCGTTACAGTTGCTGCTCGAAGAGTTGCAGACAATGGGGGTAACTGTGCATCAGATTTTCCTCTCCTCTTTAAATTTTGCTGCCGTCAACCAGTTAATTGCAGACAGCCTCCAGAGGAATCAGGATCAAACCCAGAAACTGACGGAATTGGTACTACGCAAAACTCAAGGTAATCCTTTCTTCGTGAAGGAATTTTTAAAGTCACTACACGAAGCAGACTTATTATACTTTGATCGGCATCACATTACTTGGGATTGGAATTTAGAGCAAATCCAGGCACAGGGATTTACCGATAATGTTGTGGAACTGATGACGAGCAAAATCCAGAAGTTGCCTGTCCCCACGCAACAGATATTGCAGTTGGCAGCTTGTATTGGCAATCAGTTTGAGCTAGAGATTTTGGCAATGGTTAATGCCCAATTTCTCCAAGAGACAGCTGCTTTCCTCTGGCAAGCCGTAGCAGAAGGTTTGATTTTACCTGTTGGTGATACCTCTGAGTTAATCGACTTGAAAAGAGACGCGGAGACACGGGACGCACCGGACGCAGAGAAAGGAATTTTTATCAATGGTGGTGAAAAAATTTTAATCGGGACTGCCTTACCAGGCGAAAGCTTTGTTAAATACAAATTTGCCCATGACAGGATTCAGCAAGCAGCATATTCCCTGATCTCCGAACAGCAAAAACAAACTATCCATTGGCAAATAGGACAAATATTGTGGCAAAATACTCCCCCTGAGCAGCAACAAGCAAAAATCTTTGATATCGTCAATCAACTCAATTTAGGTAGTGCATTAATCCCTAGTCAGTTAGAGCGAGATCAACTAGCCAAGTTGAATCTCCGGGCTGGTAAAAAAGCCAAGGAATCGGCAGCCTATGAACCAGCATTCAATTACTTGGAGATTGCTTTGGGACTGTTGAGGCCAGATCAATGGCAAACTCAGTATGACTTAACCCTAGAAATATCTGTCAATTTTGCTAGGATAGCATACCTCTGCGGTGATTTTCAGCAGATGGAGGAATTAGTGCAAACTGTGCTGCACCAAGCCACAACTCTGCTAGACAAAGTGCAAGTTTACGAAGTCCAGATTGAAGCTTATATCGCCCAAAACCAACTGTTAGCAGCAGTCAAGACAGCGCTATCAGTGCTGAAGTTGTTAGGGATCAACCTTCCTGAAAAGCCCAACAAATTGCAAGTTTTACTGGGCTTTCTCCGGACAAAGTTCACCTTAAGAGGTAAACGAGTTGAGGACTTAATTAATTTGCCCCCAATGACGGAAGCGGACAAGCTAGCAGCAATGCGGATCATCTTTATTGTTGGCTCTGCTGTCTATGTCGCAGTTCCGGATCTAGTGCCGTTAATTGTATTCACACAAGTCAATTTATCGGTTAACTATGGTAATGCTTCTGAGTCGATCTATGCCTATACTGGTTATGGTATAATTTCCTGCGCTTTTATGGGTGACATTGATACCGGGTATCAATTTGGTCAACTTGCCCTGAGTCTGTTCAATAAGTTTAATGCCCAAGAACTAAAAGCGAGAATCTACTTGATAGTTAATGACCTCATCAAACATTCTCAGGAACATCTCACAGAGACCTTACAACCTCTAAAGTTAGCCTATTCTAGTGGACTAGAAACAGGAGATTTAGAATTTGCCGCCCTTGCTGCCAATGCTTACTGCTACCATGCCTATTTTGTTGGTAAGAACCTAGTTCAACTCGAACAAGAGATGGCAAGTTATAGTGATGCCATCCGTCAACTCAAGCAAGAAACAGCCCTTCATTTTCTACAAATCTGGCGGCAGGTGGTTTTGAATTTGCTAGGGGAGAGGGGGGAAGAAGACGCGGAGACGCGGAGACGCGGAGACGCGGAGATGGGGAGATGGGGGGGTAAGGGAGACAAGGGAGATAAGGGGGACAAGGGAGACAAGGGAGATAAGGGGGACAAGGGAGACAAGGAAGACAAGGGAGATAAGTATACTCACCAATTCCCAATTCCCAATTCCCAATTCCCAATTCCCAAAAGACAAACAACAAACAACAAACAACCAACAACCAACAACAAACAACCAATAACAAACTTAATTGGCGAAGTCTACAATGAGCAGAAGATGCTGCCGCTGCATGAGCAGGCTAATGATCGAACAGCCATTTTTCTGGTCTATTTTAATAAACTGGTGCTGAGTTATCTCTTCGCAGAGTACGAGGCAGCAGTAAAACATGCAACTATAACAGAACAATATTTAGATGGAGGGTTAGGAACAATCACTATTGCTCTCTTCTATTGTTACTATTCCCTGGCTATACTAGCAGTATGTGATACAACTGGCAAACCTCAGCAAAAATCCCTGCTCAAACAAGTAGTTACCAACCAGAAGAAACTACAAAAACTGGCAAAAGCTGCACCTATGAATCATGGGCACAAGTTCTATCTGGTGG
Organism: Symploca sp. SIO2E6; assembly: GCA_010672425.1. GTDB lineage: Bacteria > Cyanobacteriota > Cyanobacteriia > Cyanobacteriales > Coleofasciculaceae > Caldora. The sequence goes on along the minus strand of JAAHGR010000337.1, from coordinate 5,035 downwards.
AAGCAGAGCGCTATCGGGTTCTCGGGAAAAAAGCTAAGGCGATAGACTCTTATGACCGTGCCATTGCCCTAGCACAAGAAAATGGATATATCAATGAAGCAGCACTGGCGCAGGAACTAACAGCTAAGTTTTATCTGGCTCAAGGGAAGACTACTATCGCCTCTGCCTATATGCTCAAAGCTCGTTATGCTTATCTCCTCTGGGGAGCCACCGCTAAAGTCAAAGCTCTGGAGGCAAACTATCCTCATTTACTAGCAACATCAGCAGCAGTAACTATCGGCACTTCAGATAGCCAACCTACTCTTTCCACATCCGGTAGTAGCTCAGGAGAAGCACTAGATTTAGCTACAGTCATGAAAGCGAGTCAAACGATTTCTGGTGAAATTGTGCTGGAGAAATTACTAGCTAAGTTAATGGAACTAGTGATGGAAAATGCTGGAGCCCAAAAAGGGGCTCTGATTTTATTAGAGCAAGGTAAGTTGATGATAGAGGCTACGGGAGAAGTTCAGAGCAATCAGGTTAAGGTACTGCAATCTCTTCCCCTGGAAAAAAGTGCATATTTACCCACAGCCATTGTCAATTATGTAGCTAGAACCCAGTCAGATGTGGTTTTACCTAATGCTTGTCGTGAAGGCAGGTTTACTGCCGAACCTTATATCAGACAAAATCAATCGAAATCGATTTTGTGTGTACCGATCATCAATCAAGGTAAGCTCATTGCTATCCTGTATCTAGAAAATAATCTCACCACTGCTGCTTTTACTCCCCGGAGAATCGAAGTACTGCAAGCCCTCTCTTCCCAGGCAGCAATTTCCCTAGAAAATGCCCTACTATATCGTACTCTTGAACAAAAAGTTCAGGAACGCACAATTCAGTTGAGACAAAAGAATGAATTGATTCGCCAGGTATTTGGACGTTATCTTACCGACGAAGTTGTCTCCAATTTGCTAGAAACTCCCGAAGGCTTAAAACTTGGTGGCGAGAGACGAAAAATTACCATCCTCACTTCTGATTTAAGAGGATTTACGGCTACCTCAGAGCGATTACCTCCAGAAAAGGTGGTGACTATCCTCAATATTTACCTAGAATCCATGGCAGAAATCATTACTCAGTATCAGGGAACTATTGATGAGTTTATGGGAGATGGGATTTTAGTCCTCTTTGGTGCCCCTAACCCTAGAGAAGATGATGCCATCAGAGCCGTTGCTTGTGCCGTTGCCATGCAGTTAGCCATGGCATCTGTGAATGAAAAAATGCAGCAGCAGGGTTTGCCGGTGCTAGAAATGGGTATCGGTATTAATACCGGGGAAGTAGTAGTAGGCAATATTGGTTCCGAGAAACGGACTAAATACGGTGTAGTTGGTAGCCAGGTAAACCTAACTTTCCGCATCGAATCTTATACTACAGGTGGTCAAATTTTGATTGCCCAGTCAACCTATCAAGAGGTTCAACACCTGTTGACTATCAACCAGCAAAAACAAGTACAACCAAAAGGCATCGATCGCCCCATCACCATTTATGATGTGGGAGGTATTGGTGGAGTATACAACCTATTTCTCTCTCAGGAGAAAGAAGTACTCAAACCCCTACCGTCAAAAATCCCCTTGCAATATACCCTTGTAGAAGATAAGCAGATTAGCAATACCAGTTTCCGGGGCAGTTTAGTCCAACTATCGCCTAAGATAGCTAAGGTGTGCTGTGAGCCCATCAATGGGAGCCCACGACTGAAACCTTCGAGTAATATCAAGCTGAATTTATTAACCCAGGACTCAGCAATAGTAGTCAGTGGGGATATCTATGCCAAAGTTTTGGACAAACCAGCACAGCCAGGAAGTTTTTATCTCTCTTTTACTTCCCAACCTCCAGCGGTGAGAGCAAAGCTGGAAAAGCTCTATGATTCTTTGTAGGATCTGTGAAACTGTCATCCTGCCAGTAAGCTGTAGAACTGGTATCCTGCCAGTAAGCTGTAGAACTGGCATCCTGCCAGTAAAATGTGGAACTGGCATCCTGCCAGTAAGCTGTAGAACTGGTATCCTGCCAGTAAGCTGTAGAACTGGCATCTTGCCAGTAAACTGTGGAACTGGCATCCTGCCAGTAAACTGTGAAACTGGCATCCTGCCAGTAAAATGTGGAACTGGCATCCTGCCAGTAAGCTGTGGAACTGGCATCCTGCCAGTAAACTGTGGAACTGGCATCCTGCCAGTAAGATTGAGAAGAATTATAGCCTGTTTACCTGTGTTTGTCAACTTTGGGCTAAACTGATGCTGTAGGCACTCAGTGCAAGCTGATGCCCTAGACGCGATCGCTAATAACCCAAGTTGCTAGTTATAATCGCTTAATCTTTTGAGATCCCCCTCGCATCCCCCTTTGATCCCCCTCCCGTCCCCCTTAATAAGGGGGAAGCCAATCAAACAATGATTAACTTGCCAACGAAAATCCCCAGTAATACTTGGATTAGTACTACCTGGCAGGAATATATCCAAGTAACCGCCAATCCTGATTATCAAAAAGCTAAATTCTATTACCACCAAAGAAAATTTCTGATTGAGATGCCACCTTTAGGAAACGATCATGCTAGTGATCATACAATTGTCACCTATGCTGTTAACCTTTATGCTACCTTAAAAAGCATTGCTTTGAATGGGAAAGACAACTGTACTTATCGTAAAACCGATTGTCAGGATGCTCAACCGGATTTGTCTTACTACATTGGCGAAACTGCGGATGCCATCCCCTACGGGGGTGAGCGAAAAAAGGGGTGGGGAAACGATTCAGCAGACGCGGGGACGCGGGGACGCGGGGACGCGGAGAATGGAAATCCCACACAAAACTTCGCTCACCCCCCCTACGGAACAACTATCGTTGATTTGGACAACTATCCACCTCCAACTTTAGTAATCGAAATAGCTAACACTTCTTTGGCAGATGACCAAGGAGCGAAAAGACTACTTTATGAAGAGCTCGGGGTCAAAGAATATTGGATTGTTGACGTAAAGGGTTTAAATATTATAGCTTTTAGTATGGAAAATAATGGTAGTTTTAGAATTAAACAGTCCCAAGTTTTACCTGCATTAAACATTTCTTTATTATAAGATGCACTAAGACGCACTCGCCACAGCAATCATAGTCAAGTGGGAGCTTGGTTAATCAAGAAGTTTCAAGAATAGTTAAGGCTTGTTGCATGATTGTGGACTAAATATGAACCATGAAGCTTATTACTTATTACTTAATTACTTATTACTTATTACTTATTACTTCTTCACTGAGATGGTAGAAAAGGAGTTAGCACAGTGAAACTAGCTAATTGGATTGGCTTTCTCTGTTTAATGATTGCTTTATCCATCATGTGGCAGTTCCGACAGATACTGCTACTGATTTTTACAGCAGTTGTGTTGGCAACTGCCCTTAATGATTTGGTGCGACGGCTAACCAAGAGGCTCCGTATCCGACGACCCTGGGCCGTACTTTTAGTCCTCAGCTTGCTGCTAGTGTTCGGTATTTTGTTTGTTGGCTTAGTGATGCCACCTTTTATCGAGCAGTTTCAGGAATTAATTAAATTACTGCCTAAAGGATTTGAACAATTTGTCGATTGGGTTAATAGCCTCATTGAAGAACTCCCTGATTGGTTCCCAGAACAAGATCTAGAACTACCTAGTATTTCTGAGTTAACCCAGCAAATAGGACCTTTAGCCCAAAATCTGCTAGGAAACTTTTTCGCATTCTTCTCCGATTCTCTGACAACTGTACTGCAACTGTTGCTAGTGATTGTGTTAACTATCATGTTGTTAGCAAATCCCCTAGCTTACCGAACATTAGTAGTGCGATTGTTTCCTTCCTTCTATCGGCGACGCGCCCAGGAAATTTTCTCCGAGTGCGAAATTGCCCTGCTCAATTGGACGGGAGGTATTCTCCTTAACTCGGTATTTATTGCCAGTTTAAGTGGCGCTGGTTTGTTCTTTTTAAAGATCGATTTTGTACTGACTCATGCACTCTTAGCAGGAGTATTCAACTTAGTTCCCAACATTGGTCCAGTTTTGAGTGTGGTGTTTCCTCTGCTAGTTGCAGATTCTTTTTTGAAGGCTCTGACCATTATCATTCTCTATCTGTTTATCCAGAATCTAGAAAGTTACTGGTTTAGTCCCATGATAATGCAGAAGCAGGTCTCCCTACTACCGGCGGCAACTTTGATTGCTCAGCTCTTTTTTGCCAAATTCTTGGGTTTTTTGGGGTTAGTGCTGGCACTACCCCTGACGGTAGTTGTCAAAACCTGGATTGAAGAAGCCTTTATTAAGGATGTTTTAGATCAATGCCAAGGTAATTCTGCTCCAGAACTTCCAGCTGAATTAGCAGTACCAGAACCAGTAACGGAAACAATAATATCTACAGAACCATCAGTATCTGAAGATAAAATTTAGAATTGTTGTTTGTTGTTTGTCGTTTGTTGTTTGTTGTTTGTCGTTTGTTGTTTGTCGTTTGTTGTTTGTTGTTTGTCGTTTGTCGTTTGATGGTGGATGAATATTTATGGATGAAGTTGTTAGAAAGATTGCGGCACTAGGCTTACCTGGTGTTATACTCCTCATTGCTATGGCAACAACAGGGTTAACGGGAGCAGCGGCGATTACAACGGCTTTGGCAATGTTAGGGCCTGGAGGTATGATAGGAGGTATTGCTCTGCTTGGGGTTGTGGGAATAGCTGCTGATGCCTTATCGAAATTCGGATTGGAAGCTTTGCTTGTTGGCATATATCAAGAGCGCCAAAAAAGAGGAGAAACTCCAGCCTTGCTCTGTAAAGAGATTAAAGGCTTAATTATTTCTGGTGATTTGAAACGCAAACTTACTGAAGAAGTGAATAATGCTGAATCTTCGGTTGAGGATAGGCAGGAATCAAAGTCAGATGCCTTTGATAATCTATGGAGGACTACAGGTGAAGCCAAGAGAATAATCAAGAAACTAGGTGTTTTTTTGCAACTGTCCTTTGGGAATTTAGTAAAACAAATTAGTACTCAAACTGTACTACTAATTGTCAAGGAAATTA
>JAAHGR010000336.1 GCA_010672425.1 Symploca sp. SIO2E6 | reverse complement strand
TACGAGGACAGGCAAGATGCCTGTTCCACATTTAGCTAAAAAGCTGATAGCTGAGGTGCTAATTAGGGTTTGCTGAAAACCTCAATATTAGTAAAATATCATTCCGTAGGGGCGGGTTCACCAATCCGTTAAGTGCATTGACAAATCAATTTGGCAAACCCGCCCCGGTGATACCGGTTGGTGACACAGCCTAGAAGCCTGTTCCACATTTAGCTAAAAAGCTGATAGCTGAAGTGCTAATTAGGGTTTGCTGACAACCTCAATGTTAGTAAAATATCATTCCGTAGGGGCGGGTTCACCAATCCGTTAAGTACATTGACCAATCAATTTGGTAAACCCGCCCCGGTGATACCGGTTGGTGACACAGGCTAGAAGCCTGTTCCACGGGAGTAGCAAAATATTAGGAATAGACAAGCGAGCGCTTATCTTAATTTGATATTATCCCTAATTCTACGAGGACAGGCAAGATGCCTGTTCCACGGGACAATCTACAGCCTCAGTTTAGTGCTAGGATTAAAGTAAGCATACTTACTTAAGATTAAATGCAACTGTATGAGGTAATTTGGAAAGAGCAATTTGTTGAAAAAATTGTAACTAAGCACAGTGTAACAACTGATGAGGTGGAGCAGGCTTTGTTTTCCTACCCTCATATTCGCAAAGCACAGAGGGGACGAATAAAAGGGGAAAATTTATATGCTGCTTATGGTCAAACTGATACGGGTAGATATCTAATTATCTTCTTTATTCGGAAGCATCAAACCTCAGCATTACCAATATCAGCAAGAGATATGACTCAATCAGAGCGAAGATATTATGAGCGACAGATCTAAAGCAGTTGATCCAATTCCTGAAGAATTTGCTAGCTACGAAGCAGCCGCAGAATTTTGGGATACCCATGATACAACCGACTACTTAGATGATTTTGAAACTGTGCCAATAGAGACACAGTTGCAGCAAAAACGTTTTGCAGTTGAGATTGATGAAGAACTCATGCAAGTTTTGTATCAGCAATCCCAACAACAAGGTGTTGGTGTCACTCAGCTGGTAAACAATATGCTTAGAGAAATTCTAGAGAGCGCAGCTTAACAATCCTTAAAGAAGGTAGCCTAGGACAGGCACTAATACCTGTTCCACATTTAGCCAAAAAGCTAATAGCTGATAGCTGAGGTGCTAATTAGGATCTGCTGAAAACCTCAATATTAGTAAAATATCATTCCGTAGGGGCGGGTTCACCAATCTGTTAAGTACATTGACAAATCAATTTGGCAAACCCGCCCCGGTGATACCGGTTGGTGACACAGGCAAGATGCCTGTTCCACGGGAGTAGTAAAATATTAGGAATGGATAAGCGATCGCATGAATCAAGAAGCATCCCAAAATCTGTAGTGCGAGCATCTTGCTCGCTAATATAGCGCTACGCGCTAGGCAACAGCTCATCTGGCAACAGGCAACAGTAAGTCATAACTGGGTTATAGGGTTTAGGAGTGTCCTAACCTAAACTTGTAGCGCTATACCAGAGCATCTTGCTCACTTCAGTTTAGTTAGGATAGCACTCGTCAAGATTTTACCAAACTGTAGTGCGAGCATCTTGCTCGCTAATACCAGTAGCCTCGCTAATACCAGTAGCCTCGCTAATACCAGTAGCTATGATAACTTCCAAACTACGACACAGTTGTTCTAACTGCTGACGCTGTTGGTCAATCCAAGCTTTTTCAGCTGCTCTTTGTTGTCGTGTCTCTTGCCGATATCGATCTTGCCGTTCTAGAAAATCAGTGTAGAATAAGATTACTTCTCCAATAGATTCAGTTGCTAAGTTAATTCGGTCGTCAATAACTGTATTAATTACTTCTATAATTTTGGCATAAATTTCTTTTTTAAACCTGCAAAACTGCCTCAAATTAATATCATTATAATTAGGGTCTATTAAGTAGTTTAGAGCATATTTAAAGGGATTGTCAAATTCCAATAAACTTCTAGATTTACAAGGTAAATTAAGAATTAAACTTCTAAAATTAGCCTCAATTTCATTGAGCATGAAATTGATTTTATTGCTAGCTTCAGCCCTTGATCTTTTATCAAAAAGAATTACATATTGTAAAATATAATCTAAATGAAGACTGGTAAGCTTTTGATAAATTATCTGCAAAGTTTTTTTGATAATTTTGATCAGCTCTTGAAATTGAGAAGCAACCAAAGTACGTATTTCTTTAATAAAATTGTTTTTATGCTCTTTATCAATAATCTTTTGAGGTTGACCTTCTTTACTCACAAACCATTTAGTTTCTAGTCGCTCTAATATTTTCTTCCAGGAAGCTTGAACTCGTTTAATTGCTTCCCGTTTACATTGAGAGCCCACAATACGAATTCCGCAATGCTGCTTCCTCAATTGCTCAAGCTGTTCCCAAATCTGATCTGTAGCTACTCCAGCAATTTTGAGCTTGCTATACCAAACATCCTCAGCATGATCTAAGTCATCGAAACTTACCTTGAGCAAGATCTGGAGTTTAGCAGCCGATTGCCTGAGTTCTTCAAAACAAGGTTCCACAGATTTCTTCAAGCTTATAGCAGATTGCTTAATCTCAGAGGAATGATGCTTATTTTTCAATAGTCGCTCAACAGATTGATTAATATTCTGAAAGCTTTTTAAGTGGTCATCCATAAGCGGGGAATTGGGAATTGGGAATTGGGAATTGGGAATTGAGAATTGGGAATTGAGAATTGAGAATTGAGAATTGGGAGTAGGGAAGAAAATGTTTCCTCACTCATTACTCATTACTTATTACTCATTACTCATTACTCATTACTCAAATTATCGTCCCATATTCCGCTTCATCTGCTCCAACTCTTCATCCATTTCCCACCGTCTAAACTTCTCGTCTAAAGAATCGGCTCCACTGGGGGTGTTGGAATTACTACTTTGGTTCCAGCCAAATGTCTCCCAGCGCTGCTTAGCCTGCTGAGTATTAGCACGAGTTGCTTTTGCTTCTGTCGCTTTGGCTCGTACTTGAGTACGGCGAGTTTGAATCTGACTTATTAGTTCCTTGGCTTGGGCAATGCGCTGTTTAAGACCTTCCATCTGTCCCCAACGCTGGTTCCCCTGCCGCAGAAGAGCTGCTTCTCGCTCCTGAGCAGGTTGAGCTAAATCCAGTCTACCATGGGACTTTGCCTTCTCAATTCGTCGATGCCATTGCTGAATCTCTTGAGCAATTGCCAGAATTTCGTCCTGTAAGCGCTTTTCTTGCAGTTGTAAGTCAGCTAGCAGTCTTAGTGTGTCTTCTTCTTGCTCCCGTAACTGTTCCTCTAGGGCCTGTAACTCTAGATGGGGATTGTTACGTAGAAATTCATCTAGGCGTTGTTCCAAAAAGTTATTGAGATCCTCGAATAAACCCACTACCCCATACTCCTAAATATAAAATGTATTCAATTCCGAACTCCCAACCTTATATCAAGGAAAGGATAAACAGTTATCATTCCCTTTTACCTTGCAACCTTCTTTCTTCCTTCGGAGCCTCCTGCCTCTGGTCCCCCTCCACCGGAGGGGTTAGGGGTGGGTTCTCCACCGGAGGGGTTAGGGGTGGGTTGGAGCCTCGTTGCCACCTAAGTGTAAGTATTTTACTGAACTTGATATTAGAACTGTTGACCAATATAAACCGAGCGAACTTCCCCATTGCGTCGAATAATTGCTTCTTTGTTATTCACAGATACTAAGGTCCAACCACTAGTACCAATTGCTTCACCAAGCTTAAATCGTTGGGTAACTCCATTGATGGCAAATAAAGCAGCAGAAGGATCAGGAGCCTCCAGCTCAATCAATCCCACGAGGGTATGTTGAGCCGCAGGTGCTGGTGGTAATTCAGGCTTGGCAGTTACTGTCTCCGCAGGTGCTGGTGTTAATTCAGGTTTGGCAGTTCCTGTATCCGCAGGTGCTGGTGTTGTTGGTGCTGCTGCTTGAGGAGAAGTTGTGGGAGAAGAAGTTGTGGGAGGAGAAGCTGGGGGAGAAGATGTTGCAGAGGGAGAAGTTGTAGGAGGAGCAATTTTGGGCACAGCGACTTTGGTAGGAGAACTCTGTGCAGGTGAGGGAACTTTAGGTGAGGGGATAGCACTCGCAGGAGGCACTTGGGGTGGATAAACTGGGTAGTAGACGGTTTTTTCCAGAATTGTTGTTGATTGACTAGAGGTAGAGGATTGATTACCAGCTCCAGCCTTCGCTTGCAGGTTAGAATTACCTGTATTGTCAGTTGTCTTCCCTTTCTTTTTATTAGCTTCCGTTTTGCGATCAATCCTGTCAAGCGATCGCAAGGCGTATTCAATGAACTGGGCATCAGATGCTGACAGCTGTGTCTTTTGAGCAGATAGTAAACCCATTTCACTCAACTTTGATCTTAACCAAGTCTGCCTTTGTTGACTAGTCAACAGCATAATCAGGGTAGCTACCATAGAAATCAACCCAATTACCCAAAGAAATTTTTCCCAAGACCAACCTGAGTTTTTGCTCTCAGGACTAACCTGAGGAGATTCCTGTGTCTGTAACAACTCTCCCGGAAGGTCATCATCGGTTACTTGAGAGACCAATGGTTGCTGCTCTTCCTGTAGTATTGTCTCTGCTTGAGGAGTGGTGACTGGCGGCATCACAATCGACTGCAAGGAAACATATTCTGGCTTAGCAGGTTCCGTCGGTAACTTAGTACCTCCCTCCAAAATCCGATCAATGTCCGAAAATAAATCATCCATTAATTTATCAGCCTCAGACTCTGCTGACCAAGGCTGGATGGGACTTGGAGGGGTTGACTGCTCTTTGGCTATTTGTTTAGTGCTGACATCCTCAGACATGGATTACTTGCTCTCATTGCTACAGAACTAATCAGATGCTTGAAGGGTCTTCCTACACCCCTGACACCGCAAATTCTATCAGAAAAATCGGTATAAAACCCTGGACTGAAGTCCAACTACTGCTCATTACTCATTACTCATTACTCATTACTCTTGAGAAACTATTTTAGATTTTAGATTTATTTAGATTTTGGATTAAAGAATTGAATCAACACAAGCCTAAGGCTCCGAGGCTCCAAGGCTCCAAGGCTCCAAGGCTCCAAGGCTCTAAGGGAAGCTGACTTGTTTCTCTTATTCTTTTTGGGGCGGAAGTCCCTAAAGATGCTCATTACTTATTCTCCCAAACCCTACCTAGCATCTCTCAGAGAGGGTCTTGCTCCCTCACGAACTCTCAAGAAGTCGAGATGTTCTCCTGATTGAGTGCGTAGCTCATCAAGGGAGCCTTCGATTTTTACCTGACCCTCATCAAGTACGACAATCCAATCTGCACGATTAATGGCACTGGGGCGATGGCTGATAATAATGGTAGTTTTGCCTCGACGAGCCCACAAGAGTCTATCTAGTAGTTGGCCTTCGCTCACTGGATCGAGACCTGCTGTGGATTCGTCTAAAACTAGGATGGGTGGATCACTCAAAATGCCTCTAGCGATCGCTAATCTTTGTCGTTGTCCTCCAGAAAGGTTGGAACCGAATTCTCCTAAAACTGTCTGATACTTCTCCGGGAGTTTGCTGATAAACTCGTCAGCACCGACAATCTGGCAGGCTCTGACAATTTCACCAAAGGTAGCTTGAGGATGACCTAGGCGGAAATTTTCGAGAATCGAACGACTCCAAAAGTGGGCTTCTTGGGGTACTAGGACTACCTGCTGCCGGAGACAATCTAGGGAAATGTCTTGGATATTATAGATACCGGTGCGGATATTACCAGATTGTAAGTTATAGAGTCCCGCAATGAGTTTAGCCAGAGTACTTTTCCCACAGCCGGATTTACCAATGAGAGCCGTAACTTGCCCACCAGGAATCGTTACCGAAAAGTCTTGCAGTTGGTCAAGTCTGCCGGGATAATGAAAGTTGACATGCTCACAAGTAATTTCGGCATTGTCGGCAATGTCGGCATGAGGCTTCTTGGTTTCACCGGAGTTCTCTGGTGTAGAATCGATCACTTCGGTCAAACGTTCCGTAGCAGTTTTCACATGGGCGAATTCATCAACAAAGCCGATGGCGGCACGAATGAAGGACACCAAATTACCATTCATGGTATGGAAAGCCAAAAGTTGACCAATACTCAACTCCTGCTGAATTACCAGATTACTACCAATCCAGAGTAAGCTGATACTACCAATACCGGAAACTAACTCCGAGAAACTATTATTGATAATGCTAATCTGAGTTGTGCGAAAGTTGAGGTTAGCCAGACGACTAAAGCGACTTTGAAATTCGTCCCAAAATTGAGGAGCAGCGGTGGTCATCTTGAGGGTCAGTGCTCCTTTAAAGGTTTCGACCAAAACCCCTTGGTTTTCCGCTTCCAAGACCAGAGCACTACGAGTCTTTTTCTGTAGGGCGGGTAATAATACAACCGTAGACAGAGTCATAACTAGTGCAATTAAGACACCAGCGATCGTCAGTTTCCAGCTATAAAACAGCATAAAGCACAAAGAGACAGCTGCCACAAATAACTGACCAGGTAAACTGACAATTACCTGGGAAACTAACTGATTAATCGATTGGATATCTTGCAGTCGGCTAACAATTTCTCCACTACGACGGGATTCGTAGTAACTCAGGGGCAAACGCAAAATTTGCCGCCCAAATTCCATCACTAATCCCAACTCTAGCCGTTGAGCAAAGTGAGCAATTAGAGTAGACTGTATTAATCCCAAACTGCTGCTAAAGATATTCATCACCACTACCGCAATCACCACAGCATTCAGTAGCCCCATATCTCGCCGCACCAGCACATCATCTGTCAGAACTTGGATCAAGAAGGGAGTGGCTAAGGAGAGTAAACCTAAGACCAGGTTAATGAGGAATGCCTGAGTCAAAACCGAGCGATAAGTCCAAGCACGTCTAAAAAATCTACCTATACTAGCAACTTCATCCTGAGGCTGGGACCCAAAGCGAACAGGATCTGGTTCCAAAATGAGCATTGCCCAGTCGGTCCAACCTTGGGTTAACTCTTTTCTGGTAAGATAGCGTAAACCTACAGCAGGATCAGCAATGACAAATTGCTTGCCTTGTTGCCCATACAAAACAACCCAATGATTGCCCTTCCAATGAATAATCGTTGGTAAGGGTACTTCATTAAGTCTGTCTAGTAGTGCTGGTGAGGCTTTAACTGTTCGAGCATTAAAACCAAGAGCTTCTCCTCCCCGCTTGAGTCCTAGTAGTGTAGTACCCTGTTGTCCTGTACCAACTGCTTCACGAATCCTGCTGATAGTAAAGGTAGCACCATAGTATTTGGCAATAGCGGCAAAGCAAGCCGCGCCGCAATCTTCTTCACTATGTTGCTGCACTACTGGATATTTTCGGCGTAGGAAAGCGGGTAGTTGCATGATGATTTGTTTTTCTAAAGCAGGCTGAATACTTACTACTTCCTTGGAATTAAGGACAAATCAGCAAAAAGCGTGTTAATAATCATCTGTAGCAGTGCTCGAAGCTGGGGGAACCATCTGGCAAGCAGCAGTTAGAAGCGTGATTAACTCCTCTGGGGAAATTCGAGCAAGTGCTTGCCAGAGGGTTTTGAGTATTTCTGGATTTTCTTCAATTAGGGATATTATATACGATAACTTTGGAACTCGCACCCGCCCTAGCGATAACCTCGCAGTTGGTTACGTTAACCGGAAGGATACTGACAGGGTGGGTTTTGATCATAATATTAGGGTAAAATGTCCTAAATTGCGGTTAGTTACGTTAACCGAAAGGATATCGACAGGGCGGGTTTTGCTTCCAATATTCGGGTTAAATGGTCTCAATTTTCACGCTTACCCGCCCCTACAAGGTGTGTGATATTTGCAATATGTGCGATATGTGGGATATCTGTAATGTGATGATCGGATATCTCGCGATTGCTTTGGGCACCAGCTTGCGCTGATCGCAAACACCTAATTTGAAGCGATCGCGTCTGTGATTTTCAGGGTTTGTTGCTCTCGTTGAGCTGCATAGCTAAGACATGCTAAAATATCCTCTTTTTCTAAATAGGGAAAGTCTGCAAGCACTTCTTAGTAAGTCATACCAGAAGCCAGGTAGGAAAGCACATCGTACACTGTGATTCGCATTCCGCGAATACAAGGTTGACCACTCCGCTTACCTGGTTCAATAGTGATGATATTTTGATATTGCATAATCACACTAGCTAGATAGTTGATTATAGTTTATAACATTATTTATTTTTAGGCATGTACCTTCAATTTGGATGCGAAGTAACTGCGGAGTGCATCTTTAGAGATGATTTCTGTAGAGTTCTCTAACTCACCCAAATTCCCTCGAGCCTCAAACCATGGTTGTTCTCTATGGGTCATAGTACTTAGGGTAGCACCATCATAACGTCCATCGGCAGAAACTATATCCCGTAAAAATTCTAGGGAATCA
>JAAHGR010000335.1 GCA_010672425.1 Symploca sp. SIO2E6 | reverse complement strand
AGACGCTTCGGTTTTCTCGGATTGTTTCCGACCAGTTGGGATGACGGCTCTCGCGGCTGGGACGGCTGAATCTAGGGCATTACCTCGGTTATACCAAGCCGAAGCATAGTCAGGTATAATTTCGAGCACTTGGTCAAACGAAGCGATCGCTTCAGAGTATTTGCCTAAATCACTGAGGGCATTGCCTCGGTTATACCAAGCCAAAGTATCTTCAGGTTTAATTTTGATAGCTTGGTCAAAGGACGCGATCGCTTCAGAGTATTTGCCTAAATCACTTAGGGCAATGCCTCGGTTATTCCAAGCTAAAGCATAGTCAGGTTTAATTTCGATAGCTTGGTCAAACGAAGCGATCGCTTCAGGGTATTTGCCTAACTTCCTTAGGGCAAGGCCTCGGTTAGTCCAAGCCAAAGCATCATTAGGTTCAATTTCGATCACTTGGTCAAACGAAGCGATCGCTTCAGTATATTTGCCTAAATCACTCAGGGCAATGCCTCGGTTATACCAAGCCAAAGCATCGTCAGGTTTAATTTCGAGCGCTTGGTCAAACGAAGCGATGGCCTCAGAGTATTTGCCTAAATTGCTTAGGGCAACACCTCGGTTAGTCCAAGCCTCATGTTTGTCAGGTTTAATTTCAAGCGCTTGGTCATAGGAAGCGACAGCTTCAGGGTATTTGCCTACATTACTTAGGGCAATGCCTCGGTTATACCAAGCCGAAGCATAGTCAGGTTTAATTTCGAGCGCTTTGTCATAGGCAACAATAGCTTCCTGATAACGACCTTGAGTAAACAAATTATTCCCTTGATTGTAATAATCTTCAGCCGTCAGCGACTCTGTTACCAGACTTTCGGGAATTTGAGCCAGCTCAGGACTAGCTAGAGCAATCTGAGTGGAAATGCTCCATTTTAATGGGCTTGTTTGAGAACCAAGGGCGTCAGCTTCCTCAATTTTCTGGGATATTTCTCTGGCCAACAGAGGTTTGTGAAAATTACAGCCAACTACTGTCAAAAAGCAGAGAGCAGAGGGTAGAAAGCTCCAAGGAAAGATAACTTTTTTCATCTTTGTTAAATTGTTAAATTGTAATTCCCAATTCCCAATTCCCCATTCCCAATTCCCAATTCCCAATTCCCTATTCCCCATTCCCCATTCTCTGAGATATCCAAGCATTTTTCAATGCTTGAGCTTGCTCATAAAGTGCTCGTTCAGCAGAAATCTTCTCCGCCGTCGCAATGGCAGCATCGAGCCTTCCTTGAGCAGCGAGAGCCGCAGCTGCATCTAGAATTGGACTATCTTCGGCAATTTGTAGTTGAGTAACCCACCCAGCTAGTACTTTTTGTGCTTGAGCATATACTGCACTACCAGGACTAATTTGGCGAGCAGTAGAAATTGCGGTAACTAAATCTCGGCGTTGGGCAAAGGTTTTGGCTAAATCTAGGATGGGTTGGTCTGCTAAGGTTTTAATTTGCCAATGCCATTGGGCGATCGCTTGTTGTGCTTCGGGATGCAGGGGTTGACCTAGCTTAATTTTACTCGCTTGTGCTACCGCTGCCTTCAGTTCTTCAATAGTTCCTCCTGCTGCCAACTGTTGAGCCTTAAGTAGCTGATGGTGATCCTCCATTTCCCTTAGTTCCCGACGCCACTGAGCAATCAGGGTTTGGGCGAGTAGGCGTTGGGGACTGTCGGGTTCTACTAAAGCTGCTTGTTCGATCGCTACTTGATGCCCTACTCTTTGCTCAAACTTACTCAGAATTTGGGCAAACTCTAACTTGGTTTGGTCTTGTAACTGGGACTCCCAGAGAGCTGCTTGGGTGGCAGCGGTAGGATAAACTGGGCTTTTGGGGTTCAGTTGACGTACTGCTGCTAAGGCATCGATTAAGTCCAGAATCTGATTCTTCTGAGCAGCTGCGGAGGCACGACTCAACCGAATCCAATCTTGAGCTTCTTGATAAAGGGTGGTATTTACCGGAATTCGTTGGGCAATGTTAATGGCTCTGGTAAAGTTTCCTTGTTCCCACTCGGCTGCACTAAGGCGTAATAAAGTACGACTCCACAGGGACAGTTCTGCTTGAGCTTGGGCTTTGACATAACTGTTAGGATTAATTTTACTAGCTTTTTGAATCGCCTCTGCCAACTGTGGAAGCCGATGAGATTGGGCTAAAGTTCGTGCTTCCTCTAATTGCTCCCATGCTTCTCTTTCTCTAATCACCTGCTTGACTAAAGCATCAGTACGGGGTACATTCCAGTAGTCTGGATTCAACCGAGACAGCTGGGTTAGCAGTAGGAATGCCTGTCGCCAATTTTGTCCTTTGAGAGCATCTTTGAATTTGCCAAGAGTTTCCTGGCTTCTTTGCCATGAATGTTGCCAGCTAGCAATAGCAGCTTGTGCTTCTGGATAGAGGGGACTAGTGACAGGAATTTGACTAGTGATCGCTACTGCTTCTGACTGGTTTCCCTGGTTAATTTGCTCCTGTCCCTGGTGTATAATCACCCTAGACCATGCTGCCATCATGCGCTGGGCTTCTGGATAGAGGGAGTGATGTTCAGGCCAAGACTCGACCAAGGTCATTGCTGCGATCAAATCCTCTGCTTTCCCAGACTCAGCCGCCAGCTGAGCACAGTGAAAGCGAGTGCCATCAGGGGATAAAACAGAAATCTGCTGGCAGTCAATGGGAGGTGGTAGCTTAGTTAATAATAACAGTCCTGAGGCAACAGCACCCCCGACCAAGGAAAGGACACTTAGCCATAGTAGAGACCACTGCCACCATCTTTGTCCTCCTCGGTTCTTCCGGTAGGTGAGCTCCCCAGAGGTGGACTGGAGAACCGGAGGAGGGTAATGGTAATTGTGACTCCAGTCATAGCTTTCTGACTCAGTAACAGCTACAGAACTATTCAGGAGCGCTTCGTGCCTCCAATTGAAGGGAATAAACAATTCTGTTTCCTGTTCCCTGTTCCCTATTCCCTGTTCCCTGCTCCCTACTCCCTGCTCCCTTATTCCTCGATAGTCCGACATAGACTGTTGTAAATTTTGACGCTCATTGGTTAGTATGACTTCTGGCTTACTCACCCTACCTCTATCCAAAGCATAAACGCGATCGGCATCTGTGGGACGCTCTCAATAGTATACCTAATACCTAACACGAAGCGATCTAGTGGCGTGACACAGCTAAAAATGAGTAATGAGCGTTAGAAGGCAGGAGGCAGGAGGCTCCGAGGCAGGAGGAAGAAGAGTTTTCATTGCTTAAAAAGAAGTTAGAAACTAGTCATATCAAAGGATTCGACCATCCTGTTGCCATTTCTATTTTCAGCAAGAGTAATGAGTAATGAGCATCTTTAGGGACAACGCCCCAAAAAGAAAACGACCAAACAAGTCAACTTCCCTTAGAGCCTTCTGCCTCGGAGCCTTCTGCCTTCTGCTTCCTGCTTCCTGCCTCCTGCCTCCTAATCAAAAAGCCAAAATTAAAGTCGTTCCTGATTCTCAGGAGCGACTTAGAGTAAATGATTATGCCAATTTAGAATTTACAACTGACAATTCGGTCTAACCCTGCTCTCTAGACCTACCAATCCTTTTCGTTCTTTTTCTTGGTAATTACAATTATTGGCTGATAATTCTCGCTGAGTTGACCTGATGCCTGGAGCTTTTCAAGAACATATTCTATCTTCTTGAAGATCCTCCCTTCGCCATCGCGAAGATCATCGATATCGTCCTTCTTATGTTTACCGATTTTCAGGATGAGCGTGTTTTCCCTTTGTGCTGTTGCCATTTTTTAGATCTCCGTTTGACATTTTACTCAAGTTTCCCTCTATCTCTCCCCTACCTTTAGTAGGATTAGAGAGGATGTTACCAATCCTTTTCTTTTTTCTTCTCAACAACGATAATGACTGGCTGGGCCTCCGGATCAACTTCACCTGCATCCTTGAGGTCTTCAACAGCGCGAGCTATTTTCCTGAACAGCTTCCCCTCACCATATTCCAGATCTTTGAGGTCATCTTTACTAGAACTCCCCACTTCAAGTACGATCGTGTTTGCTTTTTGCTTTACTGCCATTAGCCTAGATCTCCATCTTTAGGTCCTGGGTAAAGTTTACCCCATAAATTTAAATATTTGTCTGTTTTAGTGGCTCAAGTTCCTCATTATTTTGTAACATTATTAAGCCCCAAGAGGTCACAACAGAGAACAGACCTATAATTCAGCCTTTGTCAACTTCCATGAGCTGCAACCAGAAAAGTCACCTAGATTACAATCAAAAGCGGTATTAAGTTGATTTACACCAATGTCAGAAAATTTTGATTAGATAGAGACGCTCAAACACCAAGCTGTTATGTTAAACTAAAAATGTAAAGGTCAAACAATAGATACTACAAATAGGAGAAATAATACCTATGGCTAGTAAGGAAGATGTCCAGAGCGCAACAGTGTTGCGCAGTGATGACTCTTTTGGTGGTGCTCCTGATGTGCTCGTCGGTTCAGGTGGACGCAGAAAGAAAAAGAAAAAGAAAAAGCAAGCGGCAGCTTTGAAGCCCTGGGAAAAGGCTGTCTTCAAACAGGCAAAAAGGTTCGATGAAGCGAGTAAGGAATACAGGGATCGTCACGAAAAGTCCAACAAGAAGAAGAAAAACGGCTGGATTAAGGATTTAAATAAAAACTACAGCAAAGCTATGAGCAAGCTGATGAAGTTCTAGTCCAAGGTAATTTTGGTGGGCCAACCAGTCCTCACTTGGTGAATATAACATCCAATCAATAAATTTGTAGAGACGCGACACATCGCGTCTCTACTTTTTATTAAGCTAATCAGCTATTAGCGCTCAGCGGAAGCTGATGCCGTAGGTGTCGATGCTACTCGGTTAAGAGGAAATGGGGGAAAGGCAAAGTGAGCAATTACTGAGTAGTATTGATCCCCTATTCCCTATTCCCTATTCCCATACCTACCTTAGCAGCATAAACAGCGCGATCGCCTAATTCGTCCTCAATCCGCAACAATCGGTTATACTTAGCTACCCGTTCACTGCGACACAGAGAACCGGTTTTAATTTGTCCGGCACGAGTTGCTACCGCTAAATCGGCAATGGTGGTATCTTCGGTCTCCCCAGAGCGGTGGCTGATGACTGAACGAAAACCATTACGGGTGGCTAAGTCAATGGTTTCTAGGGTTTCTGTCAAAGAACCGATTTGATTGAGCTTAATCAAAATCGAGTTACCGGCCCCCAAATCAATACCTTTTTGCAACCTAGTAGGATTAGTAACAAATAAATCATCCCCTACCAACTGAAGGCTACTGCCAATTTTTTGGCTCAATAGTTGCCAACTGTCCCAATCTTCTTCATGCAAGCCATCTTCAATGGAAACAATTGGGTATTGTCCTACTAAGGTAGCCAAATAATCAACAAACTCTTCTGGAGAGTGGGATGCCCCATCATAAAGATACTGTCCTTCTTTGTAGAACTCACTAGCAGCCACATCCATCGCCAAAGCAACCTGTTTCCCTGGCTGGTATCCCGCTTTTTCAATCGCCGCAATCAGCAATTCTAAAGCTGCTTGATTAGACTCCAAGTTGGGAGCAAAGCCTCCTTCATCCCCCACACCTGTGAGCAATTTTTTCTCTTTGAGCACCTTAGCTAAAGCAGCAAATACTTCTGCACCCCACCTCAGTGCCTCCCGGAAAGAATCAGCACCCACTGGTACAATCATGAATTCCTGAAAATCCACATTATTATCGGCATGAGCACCACCGTTAATCACATTCATCAACGGTACTGGTAACAGATTAGCCAAGGGTCCCCCTAAATAACGATAGAGAGGAATTGCCAACTCATCAGCAGCAGCTTTAGCAGTTGCCAAAGAAACAGCGAGGATGGCATTGGCTCCCAAATTCTTTTTATTCGGCGAGCCATCCCGAGCTATCATTTTTAGGTCAATAGATGCTTGGTCAAGAGCATCCATTGTCAATAGTTCAGGAGTAATTTTCTCCTTAATATTTCGTACAGCAGTCAATACCCCTTTACCACCATAGCGGTGGGGATCATCATCCCGCAGTTCATGAGCTTCAAAAGTACCAGTTGAGGCTCCACTAGGGACTTGAGCAATGCCTACCGCACCAGTCTCAAGACGGACTTCGGCTTCAACGGTAGGACGTCCCCGAGAATCTAAAATTTCCCTGGCGTCAATCGCCCCGATCGCGGTTACTGACTTGTCTAACATGTATCCTTAGTTCCACCACACTCTATTCCCGGTTTAGAATAAATCCTTTGCTGGCAACCCAGAATAATCCTTAAGAATGTTTATCGATCCCCAATGGAAATCATCCCAAAGTTACAAATTCATAACTTTGTCGGTTATCAGCACTTCAGCTAAAAAACTGAAAGCTGCAAGCTTAAAATAAGAAGAACAACAGACTAAGGAGTCAAGACAAACGGATGCGCATGTTACATACAATGCTGCGAGTCAGCAATCTCGAAGAATCCCTCAAGTTTTACTGCGATGTGCTGGGGATGAACCTACTGCGGCAAAAGGACTATCCCGGCGGCAAGTTTACCTTAGCTTTTGTTGGTTATGGAGATGAATCAGATCATACCGTCCTGGAACTCACTTACAACTGGGGTGTGGAAGAATATAACCTGGGAGATGCCTATGGTCACATTGCCCTAGGTGTTGAGGATATTTACCATACCTGTGAGCAAATCAAGCAACTCGGCGGAAAGGTGGTGCGGGAGCCAGGACCGATGAAACATGGTTCTACCGTAATTGCCTTTATCGAAGACCCCAATGGCTATAAGGTTGAACTGATTCAACTGGGAACTCAGGGTTCTGCTCAGAAGCAAGAAGTAGCTTGAATTTGTTGTTTGTTGTTTGTTGTTTGTTGTTTGTTGTTTGTCGTTTGTTGTTTGTTGTTTGTTCCAATGACCAATGACCAATGACTAATGACCAATTGTGTATTTTTGTAAACTTTATTTAAAAATGACATCCATGACCAAGTAAAATCTAAGCGATAGAATTTCAGTTCCACTATTAAAATTGTTGGCTCTATTTGGGAGGATAATATAGATATGCCATTGGTAGACTTGTTAGCTATAGATTTGGGCTTCTTTGGTGCGATTAACTGGGAGTTAATTGCTCAGTTGACCATGCTAGCGTTGGTGGTCATTGCTGGTCCTGTAGTTATTTTCGCACTAGCTGCCCTTAAAGGTGACCTTTAAAACTTGGTTGTTGGGTTATTGGTTATTGGTAAATAAATACAAACAACGAAGTCTATTAAAATGGACTTAAGCCATTGGCCGTGGGCTTAAGTCCACGGTGATTTTGCAGTAGAGCTTTTTTTGAAGAGAGTGTGGGGAGAAAGAGTCAGCGATTACTGAGTAGTATTGACCTAACACCTAATACCTAACATCTAATATCAAGGAAAGGATAAACAGTTATAATTCCCGAATACCTTGCAACCTTCTTTCTTCCCTCCTGCCTCGGAGCCTTATTGCCATTAAAGTGTAAGTGATCAACCGAACATGATATAACACCTATTTTCTCAGGCGCAGGCTTACCCAAATCATTTGTTTGAGGGGTTCAGGGACTTCTGGGTGTAGTCCCTCCGATATTTCTTCAAAGGTTTTGATGGAACCAGGATAAACGGAAACTAGCCATCCTTCATTGACAAGGTAGGCGATTAAAGCCGATTCCTCAAGCAGATATGTTATCGCTAATGTTATCCCTAGATGCTGTCTCAGTTCATCTACTGGCTCTGTTTCTAACTGTTCCCCTCGGTTAAGATATTTTTGAGCAAAGGAATTTACTATCCTCTGAAAAGATTCATTTTTTTGGTAAAGGCTCTGAAGCTCTTCATAATATATCTTAAAGTCTGATTGCTTGGCAATTTCTGAAGCCATCATGAACTTAAATCTACAGCTTTCAGAGTATTGCTCAAATAGGGCATAGTTTTCCTTGATAAACTCTTCTCCCGATCGCATTGCCTCCAACCAAGCTTCTTCCTCTTGCATCCCCTGTCTAACCTCGATTGTCAGTCGGTAGATACTATCGCAAACTAGAACAAGGCAAGTCTGAAAGTTTTTGCTAATCCATTTGATGCAGGCTTCGATGCGCTCACGCTCAACAAAATTTTTGCTACCAAGGCTGATGCCAAAAACACAGTTTTGATACTCAGACAGTGAGCCACGTAAACGAGTGGGAAAGACTTTGGCTAAACTTGCCTTGTACCGACGAATTTGGGTACTCTTGGTAGTTGAGTTAGTCAAGTATAAGTCGTCTCCTTAGAGAAGTAATGAGTAATGAGTAATGAGTGATGAGTAATGAGTGATATCAAATCCGGCTAAACACTTACCGTATCCTTCTACCTTGCAACCTTCTTCCTTCCCTTCTGCCGTCTGCCTTCTGCCTTCTGCCTTATTGTCACCAAAGTGTAACTATTCTACCGGATTTG
>JAAHGR010000334.1 GCA_010672425.1 Symploca sp. SIO2E6 | reverse complement strand
CCAATTCCCAATTCCCAATTCCCAATTCCCAATACCCCACTTACAAGTCAGCACCTCAGCTATTAACTCTCCCAGATTTGATGTAATGCTCAAACCACACTCCAGCAGCAATAACGCCGACTCCACAGAGAAACAAGACTAAGGATTTGAACAGTAACCCAATATTATACTCTAGCATCCGGCTGAAAATTTGCAAAGTTAGGAGCATCATCCCACCCCAGAAAAGACGTCGTTGTCCCTGCGATAATCCCTCACGAATTAAACCAGTGGCGAGCAGGAATAAGAGCAGGTTAAATAGCCATACTGCTGTGATGGGTAGACTGCTAATGCTTAAATGCCAATAGGTAATCAAGGCACTGGTGACAATCATGATGCCGACAACACTGTTGGTTAGTAGTCCTCTAACTGGGGGGTTTACCTTCTGACTTCTGTTAATTAAACTTACCCCTAGTTGAGGGAATAGTTGTAGCCATTCCCAGATAGTTACCGCACCTAGCACAAAAAGATTGCTCAAGACAAACCAAGGCAATGGTGAGACTTCTTCCCCTGTAAGTATTGGTGATGTTTGCCATATCCAGTGGAAAGACAAAACATAAAACAGGAAGCTGAGGAAGCTGACAGCAAGAGTGCGGGCGATCCTACCAAACGATTCTACTGGTAGCGGATGCTTTACCCAGAGGGAATCATTATAGGCCCATAACAGTGCAGGAGGTAGGGCACAAGCGCTCGCAACAACCCAAGCTGGGGAATTTACTAGTCCTAAGTGTATCAAACTAGCTTCTAGGGAATAAACTATCGCGATCGCACCTAATCGAAACAGCCATGAGGAACGACACCAGTAAGCCAAGGGGATAAACATCAAACCTGTTAAAACTGGCATATATTGCACCAGCACTCGCAACCAGAAAAATTCTCCTATAGAGGTTAATGCTGACAGGGATTGCCCATACCCACTCCCCATCAAGAGGATTGCTAATATCCCTAACCAGGTAAACCTCAGGCTATAAGCCATGGTTAAGACACCCAATCCCCAAACGAGAAACAGCTGATAAAGCAGTCCACTCTGGTGAAATAGTTGAGACATCAAAGCCAGGTTAGCTCCTAAAATCAATGCCCCTAGGAGTAATAATCCCTGTCCTAAACGCCTGTGCCATCCTGGTGTTGGGCGTCGCCATAGGTAGAAACCAGAAGTATTGACACTTACGAACAAACCAAGAAGCAAAGTCACTTTCAACTCCCGTGACCAAGTTTGCCAGTTGGCTGCTATAAAGGTAATTATGGCTAAGCCCAGCAGCAGAGAGCCCAAGCCGATGAGAATCACGACAAATCGGTTACGGGCAGCAGTTTCGATGTTACTAAACTGATAGCGCTGGGCTAGTTGTTCATATACGGAAGCAGTGATTAATCCCTCGCTTCGCCATTGTTCTGCTTCTTGGCGTAACTGGCGACTAAACTTATCGGAAGGCATAAAATAAAAAAAGGCTCGGATCTGATTTGTTTTAATTTTAAGGGAATAGAGAAAAGTTTCTCAGTTGGTCGAGCTCAATAGGGTGCATCTCATTTGGCACATATAGTACTACCAGAACATACTGTAATGCTTATCAACAACAATTTACTTTTGGAACTAGACTTATTCAAAAAATTTTATACAGAAGAGGTACAAATACTTAGCGAATATTTTTCTTGTCACAAATTTTTTCCAGAGCAGGTAATGATGCGCAAGGGCGAAGTAGGAACTTATTTGGGCATCATTACCAGCGGTGAAGTCAAAATTATTGATAATGAAGAAGTAATTGCTACCCTTACTCAAGGAGACCTATTAGGAGAAATAGCTTTGATTCAATCAAGTCCTAGGACAGTGAATGTCGTGGCAGCTAGTGAGGGGGAAATTGCTATTATTACCTTTGATGATATTGAGAAACTATATTCTAACCAATGCAATCTGGGAGTAAAATTGATTGATGTACTTACTGAATCTGCTGTAAAAAGATTACTAAAAGATCAAAATAGAGATACAAATCAGTACGTAGCTTTGCTAGCTTCTGAGCAAAAAACGGTAGAATTGGTAGATTTTGTCCTACAGCACAAAGATTTTTTCTCTATCCATGCGATTGCAGCAACTGCTGCAATTGGGGAAATTTTGCAGCAGCAAACGGGTGTAACTATCCGTAAAACCATCCAAGCCAAGCATTTAATCGCAGGAGATCAAGGAATTGGTTCGTTAATCTTATCAGAAAACATCCAAGCTATTATCTACATAAGGAAACCCCTTGCACCGATAGAAGAACAACCCGAATTGGAAGCACTCTCGAGATTATCTGATCTGCATCAAGTGCCATTCGCAACTAATCTAACTACAGCTGAAGCAATTGTGCATTATTTGAACGAGTGTCAATTGAAGTCACTTTCTACCTTTCCCAACCTCAAAACCCCAACTTCTGCACAGCCTTCCGCTTAGTTTCCTCACCCCTCCTATCATATTTATCGGCGACAATTTAACAATTTAACAACAGTGAATTGGAACCTTCTTTCCTTCTGCCTTGTTTTACAAAAAAAACCACCCCCATTAATACCTATAGGCGAGGGTGGGTTGGATTAAGTGTTATTCAGTATTCCTAAGCTTTGTACAAATTAGCCTAGAAAGTGAAAGTTGTTCTGATGGTACCAATTACAGAATCAGGCGAAGTTTGGTTGGGGTTAAGTAGCCAAATTACTCCTGGAGTAACTGAAATATTGTCGCTTAGCTGGTACTTGTAGAAGGCTTCAATGTGATAAGGTACATCGTTTACCCGGAAACCTCCTGCATTATTGAAGATGTCAATGCTACCAGCATAGGGTTGGGCTCCTCCGAAGATACCCAAAACATTACCTTCCTTACCTGCGTTGGCGAAGGCAACACCACCTCCGTAAGTCCAGATTTCTGCATCCCCTTGTCCAAGCAAGATGGCATCAGTATAAGTACCAAAACCACTAATGGAAATATTCTCACTCAGGCGTATGGCAATTTCTCCACCGTAGGAGTTGGTTACTGTGGGAGCAGCGGCTCCAAGACCAAGAGCCTGTGCTAAGAGTCCTGGTTGGTTAGCAGCAAAGCTACCGACTACACCAGCATTAAACACAGTCGCGTCAGAGTTAGCACCACCACCTAGATCGAAGATGGGACTGCGACTCCTGTGGTAGGCGTGGTTGTAGGTTAAACCAACGCCGATGCGATCGCCCAGATTGAAGCTTAACTGACCCAAGGCTGAGTATTCACCGTTGACTATACCATTACCATTGCTTGGATTAGCTGCATCCGGACCTGCCAAGTAACCCAAGGTTAAGGCAGCATTTGGTCCTAAGATATTTTCCAGGGGACCGACACCTAAGGTAATCGCTCCACCAGCGCCACCACCAATCCGGTAGATTGGGTTCTCGGAAGCAAAGGTACTCAGAGCACCATTACCACCGTCAAAGTCTTCAAAGTAGGGGTTGAAGGTGTTGGCAACGTAGTCGCTATGAATACCTCCAAAAGCAGCAACATAAACAGATGAAGCTTCCCAGTTGAAGTAATAGGCTAACCAGTCGATCGTAACGTCGTTATTATTACCAGGGGAAAGGTTAAAGGTCTGAGTTCCCTCCCCTGTGGGTGCATTGATAATCGGAGCACCAGTAGTAGCATCAAGAAGACTACTATTGGGGGTAAAAGCACTAAGGTTACCAGCAGCCAAACGAGTGATCAGGCTATCAGTACCAGTGAAACTAGTGTTGAGTACTAAACGAACCCTGTCTCCGAAGATCGTTTCAGTATCGTTATCAACGGTTACACTACCGACATTATCAGTAAAGAGAGCTGGATTAATGCCAAATACATCTTGGGCATTGAAAGTCTCATTATCATCTGGGAAGGAATCTGTAAGAGCAAAAATAACTTCCCCTTGCAGTTTGGTAGTAGTGGAGAACTGATGGTCTTCCAAGAACGCTACCCGTGCATCCAGGTTGTCTACCCGTGTCCCCAATACTGCTAATTCTGCATCAAACTGCTGAATCAGTGTCCTGAGTTTTTCTAAGTCTTCTTCACTAACCACACCACCAGCAGCAATTAGTTCCTGAATCCGGTCTAAACAAGCTCTCAAACCGGCAGCAAATTCGTAACGGCTAGTGGGTCGATGGCCTCGGAAAGTGCGGTCAGGATATCCGACAATACACTTATAGTCTTCAACCAACTCCCGCAGGGCATCGTAAGCCCAATCTCCTGGGGAAACATCAGTCAGCTCAGTAATGCTCGTGAGTTGGGATTGGTTGTTCCCTTCACTGCTGTACTCATCAAGTTGATCTAAAATTTCAGCTTCGTTACTCGGTGCTGCGGGAGTAACTTGGGCAAGTTCAGTTGCTGGCGCTAGGGCTTCTGGCAATTCGCTCAACTGGCTTGCGGGAACTTGAGCCTCAACAGTTTCTGTTGCCGCTAGGGTTTCAGTGGCGGTTGAACTGGTACTCTCAGTTGCAAGTACCTCACCACCAGAAAGTACTAGAGTTGCCCCTAAGACTACGGGACTAACGAGAAGAGATTTCCACAATAACTTAGACATCTTTTTTTGTCCTCACACCTTTGTAGAAAGAATTTTTTGGTCTTTCTGGATTTAATGGTACACCGTTTACCTGCTAACGGCTAGACATAAAATCTCATTCTTGAAATTCCCCATTCGTAGAACGCAGGGAATTCTTGTTTCGACGAGCTAAATATAGGCTATCCGCTCTCACGGGAAGTGTGTTGTTTAATTGAGCACACTTTAGGTGAGAGCGGTCTAGTGGGTCAATTGAATTGAAACCAGACTGCCGAGAGGAACTCCAAGCTAGCCCAGCAGGTTAACTAACATATTCTCCTACGGAGAACTGAGCTAACGGCTAGAGAACAGCCCCGGCACACAGCCGGCTAATTTCAATCAAGTGACCCATGCACATACTACTATCTGTCATGGGCATCACCTCCTGTAACTATCATAAGCAAGAATTACTCAGTTGTGTAAAAAAAAAGTTGAAGGCTCCGAGGCAGGAGGCAGGAGGCAGGAGGTAGTAGGCAGGAGGTAGTAGGCTGCAAGGCAGGAGGGGCAGGAGGCAGGAGGTAGTAGGCAGGAGGTAGTAGGCAGGAGACAGAAGGCAGGAGGTAGTAGGCTGCAAGGCAGGATACAGAAGGCAGGAGGTAGTCAGACGCGAGCAAGATGCTCGCACTACGAAAGATTAAAAAAATACCTCTGCTAGTCAGCAGAGGTAAAAAGTTATTTTTAGGTTCTTTGTCCTTTGTTCTTAGTCCCTTGTACCAATGACCAATGACTAATGACTAATGACTAATGACCAATGACAAACAACAAACGACAAACGACAAATAACCAACAACAAATAACCAAAAACATTTTTACAGAGCATTACCGCGAGGAAGAACTTCCTCAGGAAACTCGAAATGCTCATGGGGTTGGTCTTGAGGAGCCATCCAAGCCCTCAAACCTTCATTGAGTAGGATGTTTTTGGTGTAGAATGTCTCAAACTCGGGGTCTTCCGCTGCACGGATTTCCTGGGATACAAAGTCATAGGCTCTCAGGTTCAAAGCTAGTCCCACAATCCCTACTGCACTCATCCACAAGCCGGTTACTGGTACAAACAACATGAAGAAGTGTAGCCAACGCTTGTTGGAGAAGGCAATGCCAAATATCTGTGACCAGAAACGGTTGGCAGTTACCATGGAGTAGGTCTCTTCCGCTTGGGTTGGGCTGAAAGCACCAAAGGTATTCGATTTTTCGCCGTCTTGATATAAGGTGTTCTCCACAGTTGCTCCGTGGATGGCACACAACAAAGCTCCACCTAAGACACCAGCTACTCCCATCATGTGGAAGGGATTGAGAGTCCAGTTGTGGAACCCTTGCAAGAACAACAGGAAGCGGAAAATTGCCGCTACCCCGAAGCTGGGTGCAAAGAACCAGCTTGACTGTCCCAAAGGATACATCAGGAAGACGCTGACAAATACCGCGATCGGTGCAGAGAAAGCAATAGCATTATAAGGCCGTAGTCCGATCAAGCGGGCGATTTCAAATTGCCGGAGCATGAAACCGATTAAGCCAAAGGCGCCGTGGAGAGCGACGAAACTCCACAATCCTCCAAGTTGACACCAACGGGTGAAGTTGCCTTGAGCCTCAGGTCCCCAGAGGAACAGCAGGGAGTGACCCATGCTGTCAGCGGGGCTAGATACTGCCACGGTGAGGAAGTTGCAACCTTCCAAGTAGGAAGAAGCCAAACCGTGGGTGTACCAAGAGGTAACAAAGGTGGTGCCAGTGAGCCAGCCCCCCAGAGCCAAGAAGGCACAGGGGAATAGTAATATACCAGACCAACCGACGAAGACGAAGCGGTCTCGTTTGAGCCAGTCGTCGAGGACGTCAAACCATCCTCTCTGACTTGGTGCTCTTCCTAGTGCTATGGTCATAGCAATTATCTCCAAGTATTTATTAAGTGCCAAAGACAAGTTACTTTTCCCATCAAAGATGAGGAAAGTTTACTTTTCTTTACTATATCTCATTATGTTAAGGGAAAGTTTCCAAAATTGCTACTATCTGATACCGGGGAATAGGGAATAGGGAATAGGGAATGGGGAATGGGGAATGGGGAATAGGGAATAGGGAATAGGGAATGGGGAACTGTGGCAATACTGCTAAGATAAGTTTTAACGAAGGCAGAAGTACGAGGGCTCCAGGGCAGAAGGAATCTGTTCTCGTACTTCTCGCGACCAAAGGGAGCAAGGGTTTAAGTCCCCCACCAGAATCTTCGATTTGGTGGCTTGCAATTGGGTGGGGTTTGAATCCCCATCCAAATTGTACCCTTCTGCCCTCTGCCTTCTGCCCTCTGCCTTCTTCAATCCCTCTCCCCCATCTCCCTTGTCTCCCTTGTCCTCCCCATCCCCCTCTCCCCCCATCTCCTCCATCTCCCCATAAGATAGTAAAGAGAAACATCTCTATAGAAGGCTTACTGCTTGAGACCGCATGTTCACTATTGACTTAACTTTGAAAAACACACCCGTGCCGCTGTCTGTCCAACGGAAGTCAGCAGAAGATGCTGAAGCGCTCTACCAGGAAATTATCACGGCCATGCGCTCCGAGAGCAATCAATTACTGGAACTAACCTGCGATCACCAGTCGGAGAAGAAGGTTGGGGTTCTCAGTAATCAGATCGGTGCAGTCGTGATTTCTCAGAAATCCGGTGCCGCAGGAACAGGACGTACACCTGGTTTCTTGACAATGGCGGAATGAACATAGGGGCAACTGCAATGACTCAAGCAGCAATTAAGGTACGAGATTTGTGCTTTCAGTGGCCTCGGGGAGCATCTGTTTTGCAATCTTGCTCCCTGGATGTGCCCAAGGGTGAGTTTTGGATGCTTTTGGGGACAAATGGTAGTGGCAAATCAACGTTGCTGAGATTGCTAGCGGGGTTATTGCAACCCCAATCAGGGGAAATTCGGATTGCTGGGCCAGTCGGTTTTGTCTTCCAGAATCCCGATCATCAGCTAGTAATGCCTACAGTAGGTGCAGATGTCGCTTTTGGTCTAGTGGAGGAAAAACTCTCCGTTGCCCAAGTGCAAGCACGGGTTAATGAGGCTCTAGCGGCAGTGAATCTGCAACTTTTACAGCGACGCCCAATTTATGCCTTAAGTGGTGGACAAAAACAGCGTATTGCGATCGCTGGTGCGATCGCTCGCCAGTGCGAAATCTTACTTTTAGATGAGCCTACGGCCTTACTAGATCCAGATACTCAACTGGATTTGGTAGCACAAGTGAGGAATTTAGTCAAAGCTCGTGGTCTAACAGCACTGTGGGTTACCCATCGCTTTGACGAACTCAATTATTGTGATGGAGCTTTCTTATTAGAAGAAGGTCGGGTGGTTGACCGGGGTGATCCAGGACCTTTGAAGGAACGACTTATTAGGTGTTAGGTGTTAGGCATTGGTGACAAGTTAAGGTCGATTTTTTTTGCTCAGCTTCGCTGGTGCCGTAGGCAATCGCAGATTAATCCATGGAGTTAGAAAATATAATAATCCGGGCTACCAAACCACCATTCAACGTCAAGATTCCAATGAGGGAATGATTATGCAATCTCCAACACAGACATATCACCTTGATCGAACAACTGCTCAAGCTTTCCTGGAAAAACTACCAGAACATATCAGACAAGCACTCTTAGCACGCGCTGCCGAGATTGACTATCCAATCGAAGCGGTTCTAGAGTCAGCGATTGCCTCATCCCTCGATCCGGATGCTCTAAGCTTTACCGATTGCCTTCCCTCCTCAAGTTTTGAGATGAGGTTTTAGGTTTTAGGGGGTGATGTTACTTTTTAATTCCCCAAAGGAACATCACACCCTAACTTCGGTAACTGCTTAACCTTTTTGACCCGTACCCGAGTATCATCACT
>JAAHGR010000333.1 GCA_010672425.1 Symploca sp. SIO2E6 | reverse complement strand
TACCGGGTTTAATCACCATTTCACTAACATAATCTTTAAGATTATAGTCTTGATCGATGGCATTACTATTAGCTCCTTTGCGATTGGGCAACAGTCGCGGAGCAACTATTGCCAAATAGGCCAAGCCTATGGAGAAAGTGATTAACCCCAATTTAGTGAATTCAAATAAGCTGAATGCTCCATAGCCTAACTCTTCTGACAAACCACTAGCCAAAACATTAGTCGAAGTACCAATCACGGTAATCATGCCCCCCAAAATAGTAATAAAGGATAAGGGCATGAGCAACTTGGATGGGGAAATTTTTTGCTTGGAGCACCAATCTTCCACCACTGGTAGGAAAACAGCCACAACAGCAGTGTTATTGATAAAGCCAGTAATCGGACCAGCAATCATCCCCATAGTAAAAATCTGCCGAGTTGAATGCTTGCCTCCCCACTTCAGCAAAAGCTCATTAACTATTTGTAGTGCTCCTGTGCGAGCAATCCCAGCACTAAGGATAAACATCGCCATTACCGTAATGGTAGCGGAGTTGCCAAAACCAGAGATTCCCTCTTCTGGGCTAACTAACTTCAGAACCATCAGCACTACCATCACCGCGATCGCGGTAATATCAACGGGGAACCATTCAAACAAGAAGCAGATCAGAGTTAGAAAGACGATGCTGAGGGTAAGAACAATAGTCATAAAGCAGAAGTGATTGCTGAAGGCTTCATTTTGAGTTTTTTCTTAAAAATTAGACTAGTCCCCTAAATCTTGCAATTATGGGGTATAGTGAAGTATTTTTCCCTTGTCATTCCTCATCATGAGGGTTTAGGCTGGTGCTGAATTAATCTTAATCTGCTAACTCAGGGTCATCCTACCATCCTAAAACTGCTCATGTAGCTATATGTGAGTAGAATGTTGATCTAGAGTTACTAGATCTGCATCAGATGAGTCTAGTCTTACATTTAGAGCCTATCATTACAGGAGTAGAAAAAAAGTGACAGTGCAACAACGTGGTGCAACAGTCTGGTTTACTGGCTTAAGTGGTGCAGGGAAAAGCACAATCACTCAGGCAATAGCCGAAAATCTGCGATCACAAGGATACAAATTGGAAATTTTGGATGGGGATGTGGTCAGAGAGAATCTAACCAAAGGGTTAGGTTTTAGTAAAGCAGACAGGGATGAGAATATCCGCCGCATTGGGTTTGTCTCCCACCTTTTGACCAAACATGGAGTAATCGTCCTAGTCTCAGCTATCTCACCCTATCGTGAGATTCGCGAAGAGGTAAAACAAAAAATTGGGGATTTTGTAGAAGTCTATGTTAACGCTCCCCTGGCAGTTTGCGAAGGGCGGGATGTCAAAGGACTCTACAAACGAGCTCGAGCTGGGGAAATTAAGAGTTTTACAGGAATTGATGACCCTTATGAACCACCCCTCAACCCAACGCTTGAATGCCGAACCGATCTAGAAGAGTTGTCGGAGAGTGTGGCCAAAGTCTTGAATAAACTAGAAGAGCTAGGTTATCTGCCTAAGACTCCAGTAACACAACAAGTCTAAAATAATTTAGGGACATCCTCACCATGTATTGGGGTGCAATCTAGGTATAAGCATCCTTCCTCACACTGAATTTGTCCTAACCTAAGCTGACCTGTAAAAGTTATTACCATTATCCTTACATATGCCAAGCATTGCTTTGAGTGAGCATCCCGATGCTATCGCGCCCCACGGCGGCGAATTAGTTAACCGTATTGCTACTCCTGAACAGCGGCAAGAATTTTTAGACCAAGCCGACTCCTTACCCAGAGTACAGCTAGATAAGCGAGCTATCTCAGATTTGGAAATGATCGCCATCGGCGGATTTAGTCCCTTGACTGGCTTTATGGAGCAAGCGGACTACGAATCAGTAGTTGACAAGATGCGTCTAGCTAACGGTTTGCCTTGGTCAATTCCCATAACTCTCTCCGTTGAAGAAGCTGTAGCAGCACCGTTACAGGAAGATAGCTTAGTTCGTCTAGATGACGATGGCGGCAATTTTATCGGCGTCTTGGAACTGACTCAAAAATATAGCTACGATAAAACTCGTGAGGCGGTTAAAGTTTACGGCACGGACGAGGAAAAGCACCCAGGGGTTAAAGTAGTCTATGCTCAGGGAGCAATGAATCTGGCAGGTTCAGTCTGGCTGCTACAAAGGGAACCCCATCCCCAATTTCCTAATTACCAAATTGATCCAGCCGCATCTCGTGCTTTGCTTAAAGAAAAGGGTTGGAAAACCATAGTCGGCTTCCAAACCCGCAACCCCATCCACAGAGCTCACGAATACATCATCAAATGTGCCCTAGAAATTGTCGATGGCCTGTTCCTTCATCCCCTAGTCGGTGCTACCAAAAGCGACGATATCCCCGCTGAGGTAAGGATGCGCTGCTATGAAATTATGAGGGATAACTATTTCCCCCAAGATCGGGTAATTTTGGCGATTAATCCGGCCGCTATGCGCTATGCTGGTCCAAGGGAAGCAATTTTCCACGCCCTAGTGCGCAAAAACTACGGTTGTACCCACTTTATTGTTGGCAGGGATCATGCTGGTGTAGGGGACTATTATGGCACTTACGATGCTCAGCACATCTTTAATGAGTTTGAGCCAGCAGAATTAGGCATTACACCGCTGAAGTTTGAACATGCCTTTTACTGTGAGGTTACCGAAACTATGGCAACCTCAAAAACCAGTCCTAGCACCCCGGAACAGAGGATTCATTTATCAGGAACCAAAGTAAGGGAGATGTTGAGGAAGGGTGAGCTACCCCCACCCCAGTTTTCTCGACCTTTAGTGGCAGCAGAATTGGCAAGGGCAATGAAGGAGAAAACTTAATTAGCTATAGCGTTTCTCATACTTGTGAGGTACATTGGTTACTGGTTTTTTGCCTCGCTTTGCTCACCATGCTTTGCAAAGGGAATGGGGAATGGGGAATAGGTAGTAGGAAATGTACCTTACGGATGGGATAACTGCTATATCAGCTATCAGTTATCAGCGGCTGTCAGCTAAGTTGGTAGGCATAAATAAACGCACAAGGGCAGGCTTATCGCCTGCCCTCAAAAAATATTAGGGTATTTTTTATTAGGAGATAGTAATTCATGATGCCTTATGAATCAGAAAAAGTGGTTGCCATCGAAGCAGCCCTAAAAGCAGCTCAACTGTGTGAGAAAGTCCGTCAAGAAAGGGTTCCTGAAGCTATAGAAAAGAAGGATAAAAGTCCTGTAACTGTAGCAGATTTTGGTTCTCAGGCATTAATCTGCCAAGCCCTAGCTACAGCCTTTCCTGATGATCCAGTGGTGGGAGAAGAGGACGCAGCTGAACTCCGTGAACCCTCAATGGCAGCTCAGTTGGAACAAGTAACTAGCTACGTGCAGGCTATAGTTGGTGATGCTACTCCTGAAGAAGTCCTCAGTTGGATTGACCGAGGCAATGGTCAAATTGGTCCTCGCTATTGGACCCTAGACCCGATTGATGGGACAAAAGGGTTCTTGCGCCAAGATCAATATGCGGTAGCTTTGGCTATGATAGAAGCAGGAGAAGTGAAGGTTGGGGTTTTGGCCTGTCCAGCCTTACCTCTAGCTCTCAACCAACCGGAAAGCGAACGAGGTGTTTTGTTTGTCGCGGTACGTGGTCAAGGGGCAACAATGATACCGATTTCTGGTGGTGAACCCCGCCCAATTAAGGTAATTGAGCCAGGTGAAGCGAACCTCCGGTTTGTGGAGAGTGTAGAATCAGGTCACGGGGATCATTCGCGTCAGGATGCAGTAGCTAAGGCAGTGGGGATTACAACGGATTCCCTGCGGATGGACTCTCAGGCCAAGTATGGTGCTGTAGCCTCTGGTCAAGCAGCTCTTTACCTACGCCTACCATCACCGAAAACTCCCGACTATCGGGAAAAAATTTGGGATCATGCTGCAGGTACAATTGTTGTCGAAGAGGCTGGTGGGCGAGTTACAGACATGTACGGTCAGCCCCTAAATTTTTCCCTTGGTGCGAAACTTGTTGATAATCAGGGCGTCATCGTCAGCAATGGTGCTATTCACGAGACAGTTTTGGCAGCATTACGGGAAACTACTTAGGGTCTGCTGAATAAGTCGTAATTCTCGGTTGGGATAGGTGGTAGGTGGTAGGTTTTAGGGCTAGAGAGCCGGTCAAGAAACCGAGTTTCTCTTGTCAGAGCCTTGATTTGGTATTATATTAACTGCCATTGGATATTGGCTTGATTTTAGGGTAGGGGTACATCTTGTGACCCCTACTGGGTATTTCCTTTAGACATCTATTGTGAAAAAGAATCTTAAATTCTGCTCCTGTCTAGGCGAAAACCCCATTTCCATTACCAAATCTATTTAGTACAACCTCGTCAAAACTGATCTTACACCAAATCGTCTTAAAAAATTCTGGTCGCAGTACTATAAGGGAGAAAATTACAATGAATGAAAACAATCAAAGCGAAATTTACCTGAATGGATTCAGAGCAGGATATTCTGATCTGTGGTCTCAAAAATGGGCTGAGCAAAGAAATACCCTTGCTCCAGAAGAACTTTCACCGGTAGAGCAAGAAGAATGGCAGCAAGGATATAACCATGGTTGGAGTAAAGGACTTGTGGATTACTCTAGTTACGCTGATGTGGTTGGGATTTCGGCTAGCAATCTAATTTTTGATTCATTTTCGTAATAGGCAACAGTCCGAACTTGATATTATTCATCATTCATCATTTCCTTATGACCTTCTACCAAAAAAAGCGCACATAGCCCCTAGCTTATAGCTATGGGGGTGTAGTGCTCGTTCCTAATTTATTCGCCGTCTTAAGAACCATTCTGACGCTTACTAGAATTGTTGAATATATCCTCAGTTTCGTTGGCTTCAGCCTCTTCAGAACTGGCTGCACTGCCCAAAATGCGCTGACGATCGCTCGGATCGGTAATCCCATACAAATCCAACACTTTTTCGTCAATCTCTGCGTCGATTTGAGCAACTTCATCGAGCAGAATTTGAATCTCACAGCGACGTTGTTGTTCAGCCGCAAAAAAGGCGTTGAGATCACTGGCTTCATGGAGCAGAGTAACCTGGTTTTTAATTTCATCCCAGGTTCTCCCTTTCCATTGGGGCAGTTTTAAGTAGCCGAGGAGATACAGCGGTTCCCGCTGTTAAGAGGTACAGTAACAACAATTGGCTTTCCCAATTTCTTAAATGTTGAGGATTCATTAAGTCGATGGCAACTGCAATGATTTTATCAATCATACAGAAAAAAACCGTGAGCTAGAGATAGCCCCTCGTTTTAACGGGGGGCAGTGGAGCGAACGGGGGTTTTAACCCCCTGTATAATTTACAGGCGTGTATTTTTCAGATATTTTGTGAAGAGTTGACCTATTAATTGTTGTTCTTTTGAATAAAATAAAGTATAATAAATAGAGAAATTAAAAAGTAATAATTAAAATTTAATGTACGGTTGCCAACAAGTTTTACTACACCCACATAAAGGAACCTTAGCCGTGTTGGAATTTATTTGCTCGGAAGTCAACAAGCTCACCAACTGTGGAATTTACTACGCCCGTCAACTATATTTTAAAACTCAGAGATTTATTGGTAAATACACCCTAGATAAAGAACTAAAAAGTAACTGGCATTTTAAAGCTCTCAGGGCCAATGTAGCTCAACAAGCATTACACAAAATATATGATTCATTTAAAGGGTATCAAGCTTTAATCAAAAAATGGTGGGCAGGAGAATTAGATAACAAGCCAAGATTACCTAATTACCGCAAAAAAGGCGGTCTGGAGGTAGCGGTTTATCCAGTCGCGAGTGTGAAATGTTTGGGCAATAAAATTAGATTGGGTTTAGGGAGACAAGTCAAAGCCTGGTTTGGTTTAGACCACATTACCATTCCCCTGCCCAGTAATTTAGATTTTAAAAAGATAAAAGAAATCAGAATATTGCCAAGAAATAATTGTTTCTATGCAGAGTTTGTTTATCTAATAAACCCAACTAAAGCCGTTGTAAATTATAGTAATGCTTTAGGGATAGATCCAGGATTAAATAATTGGTTAACTTGTGTTTCAACCACAGGTAAATCTTTTGTCATTGATGGTAAAAAAGTTAAATCTCAAAATCAATGGTATAATAAAAAAATAGCATCTCTCAAAAAAGGCAAAAATCAAGATTATTGGGACTCAGCACTAGCACTTATAACGGAAAAGCGTAATCGTCAGATGAGAGACAATATTAATAAAGCAGCACGTTTTATTATTAATTGGTGCTTGAAGAATGATGTAGGTGTAATTGTTTTTGGCTGGAATAAAAGAAATAAAGACTCGATTAATATTGGTCACAAAAACAACCAAGAGTTGGTCATGATTCCTACAGCTAGGTTAAAAGATAGAATCGAGCAATTAGCTATCCAACATGGTTTAAAATTTATTGAAACCGAAGAATCTTACACTTCAAAAGCCTCTTTTTTAGACCAGGACTTTCTGCCTAAATTTGGTGAAAAACCCAACCAGTGGAAACCGTCAGGAAAAAGAGGGAAAAAAGGAGATGGATTAGGAAGGGGACAATATCAAACAGGAGAAGGAGCAAAAATTAACAGTGACTGCAATGGTGCAGCTAATATTTTAAGAAAGGTAAGCTCACAGCTAAAGTTGTCTTTAGTCAAGGTGCGTAGGGCAGTTTTGAGTCTGCCAAAACGATATGATTTAACAAATTTATCTTGCGTCATATCGTAAGCGAAGTGAGGAGCGTGGTTTTAACCCGCTCCGAACAACCGCTTAGAATCCCCGTCTTTTTAAAGCGGGGAGAACTCAACCAATACCAATTAATATTTTCCTGCCACCGCTTTACCCCTCCATCGGAAACAAACCGATGAGGGAAAACACCTTTATCTTCACAGACTCGAATCAGTAATAGACGGATAAAGACAACATATGCTGCTTGCAAAGCAAATTCATCCTGTCGTTGAGTCTCTTCCAAGCCTCCCAACATCGTTTCTTGCACTAAAGCAGTCCAAACTGTGTAGTCATCATGCACCCGTATATCTGCCCGATAAGTCTGTCGGAGAGTTGCCTGTCGCTGATGCCAGGTAAACACCTTTTCGACATAGGGTTTGAGGGCATCATTTAGCGGTGTATATCCCCCTTCCAGTGTAGATGGTGGTTTAGGCGGTTTAGCTTGATTGGCGTATTTGTATTGAAATGCTTGAGTCAAAATTGCCAAGATATCAGCAAATACCTCTTTAGGGCTAATATAGGCTCTGGTATCCTGTTCCAGTCTTAGGAAAATGGCTTCGATCGCTGTTTGATCTTTATCACTCAAATTAACCAAACTCTGAATTTGATTCAGGTTAGCCAACACCTGCTCTCGTAATTGCTGAATTTCTTGAGTCGCAGTTTCTACCGCATCATCCGTAATTCGGTTTGCCTTATCTTGATATTCTGCATACCGAGTCAAATGATCTGCCAGTAACCGTCTGGCATTCCGCTGAAGTTCTAGGACAAGTGACTGCAACGCCTCCACCAATACAGGTTCATTGCCACTATCATTTCCCAGAGGTAATGCCTGTTGTTTCCATTCATCTTCATCAAAGGTTGTTGGATGAGTCATAGTCTGTGATTATAACTTTTAATAGTTAATCAAAAAACTTTTCAGCAGCCACTTGTTCAATTGTGGGGCAGGATTTAGTATAATCTCAATTCTCAATTCTCAATTCTCAATTCTCAATTCTCAAAATGGCCAATGACCAACCCCTATATTCCCAAATCGCCTCATCGATTGCTGCAATACCACAACAGCGGATTACTTTTGCTGAATACATGGATTTAGCATTGTATCACCCCCAGTATGGTTACTATACTACTGATGCAATCGATATGGGCTCAAAGGGGGACTTTTTTACTTCACCTCACCTCGGTAAAGATTTTGGTGAGTTACTCGCGGAACAGTTTGTCCAAATGTGGCATATTTTGGGAGAGCCAACTCCCTTTACCCTAATGGAAATGGGAGCAGGACAAGGATTGCTAGCAGCGGATATTCTTAGTTACCTCCACTCCTCCCATCCAAATTGCTTTGCTGCTGTAGAGTACATTATTGTGGAGAAAGCAAGGGGACTAATTACCCAACAGCAACAACTGTTACAGAAATTGCCACTGCCGACAGCAGACAATGACTCGCGATCGCTACCTGTTAGGTGGTGTACTTTAGAAGAAATACCAGAAAATTCCCTTACCGGTTGTTGTTTCTCCAATGAGTTAGTGGATGCCTTACCTGTACATCAATTTGTACTCCAACAGGGACAGTTGCGGGAAATTTATGTGACGACAAGGGATGGGGAGATGGGTGGATGGGGAGACAAGGGAGACAAGGGAGACAAGGGAGACAAGGGAAACAAGGGAGACAAGGGAGACAAGGGAGACAAGGGAGACA
>JAAHGR010000332.1 GCA_010672425.1 Symploca sp. SIO2E6 | reverse complement strand
TTTTATCAGTGACGGTGCTCAGTCAGTTGCGGTGAATCTGCAAGAACTCTTGGCTGAGGATAATTTAGTCGCTCTCCAAAACCCTGCTTACCCCTCTTTTGTTGAAGGGACTTTATTAGCAGGGCATAGCCAATATATTAACTTGCACTGCCACCAACAGAATAATTTTGTCCCCGAACTCCCTGAGCAAAAGGTGGATCTGATTTATCTTTGCTTTCCCAACAATCCCACAGGAGCAGTTGCCACTACAGAACAGCTAAAAGCTTTTGTTGACTATGCTAGGACTCACCAAGCACTGATCATTTTTGATGCCGTTTATAGTCCCTTTATCACTACCCCCAATATTCCTAGAAGTATTTATGAAATTGAAGGTGCTACCGAATGTGCGATCGAAATTGGCAGTTTCTCTAAAATGGCAAATTTCACTGGTTTGAGAGTCGGTTGGTGCATTGTCCCTCATACTCTAACGATTCACAATACCACACCTGGAGAACTGAATCAGATGTGGAAAATCCGACATTCGATTAAATTCTGGGGTACTGCCAATATAGCTCAACAAGGAGCAATTGCTGCCTTATCAGAGGCAGGGCAAAAGGAATGTCAGGAAGTGGTTAACTATTATCTGAAGAATGCTCAGCTGCTCAGAGTAGGTTTGGAAACAGCAGGATTAAAGTGCTTTGGTGGTATCGATAATCCCTTTATTTGGCTCAAAGCACCCCAAGGTATGCAGTCCTGGGAGTTTTTTGAGAAACTAATGCAGGAAACAGGTATTGTGGGCATACCGGGTTATCTGTTTGGCTCTAGTGGAGAAGGTTACTTGCGTCTGAGTACCTTAGTTAAGAGGGAAGAAGTTGAAGAGGCAGTAGCCAATGGGAGTCTGTTAACTATGGGAACTTAAGCAATGGTAGTACTAATGATTGGGGAAATCGATCCTGTAGATGTGTGGTTTGCGACATTAATGGCAGAATTGAAGCAGGGTATGCCCAATGTAGATTTGCGAGTCTGGCCTGAATGTGGCAATCCTGAAGATATTGATGTTGCTTTGGCATGGAAACCACCACTGGGGATATTACCAAAATTGCCCAATCTTCAACTGATTATTTCCCTAGGAGCAGGTGTCGAACATATTTTACGAGATCCAGATTTGCCCAGTCAAATCCCGATCGCTCGTATGGTTTACCCTGGTCAAATATCGCAAATGGTGGAGTATGTCACCCTAGCAGTTTTGCTTTTCCAGAGGGGATTTCTTGATTACCAACAGTTGCAGAAATTACGGCGTTGGGAGTATCTACCTGTACCCGATACTCAATCTTTTACAGTGGGAATTTTGGGTTTAGGGGTTATGGGTTCAACGGTAGCCAAAAGACTCAGAGCAATTGGCTTTCCGGTTCGAGGATGGAGCCGCACCCCCAAAGCAATTGTAGGAATTGATTGCTTTCATGGTTCTGAGCAATTAGAGCTTTTCCTCAGTAAGTGCCGCGTACTTGTATGTTTGTTGCCACTAACACCAGCAACCGAAGGAATTCTTAACCTAGACACTTTTTCCAATTTACCTCAGGGAGGTTACCTGATCAATGTTGCCAGAGGAAAGCATTTGGTAGAAGCAGATTTGTTAACTGCATTAGATTCAGGACAGATCAGAGGTGCTTGTCTGGATACATTTGGTACTGAACCATTACCTGAAACTCATCCTTTTTGGCCTCATCCACACATTATTGTAACTCCCCATATATCTGCTCCCGGTATACCTAGTGATGTCGCTGCTCAGATTATTGATAATATTGAGCGCTGTCAAACTGGGAGACCTTTAAAAAATGTCGTTGATTTGAACCGAGGCTACTAAGTTATATCATGTCCGGTTGAATACTTATCATTAAGGCTGACGCACCGGACGCGGAGAAGTTTTATTATAAGTAATTAGACGGACATGATATTAAGAGAAGATGGGGAAGACAGGGTAAAACAATTGGGAGCATCCCATTTTTGCACGTATAGTGCAGAATTTTAGCTTTCTTGGCTATCAGTACCTCAGCTTTGTGGCTGAAGGCTGAAAGCTGAGCTAGTATGACTTTTTACAATCGGGAAGGTTATTTGATGGTTCAGGCTGGTAGCGCTTTGCAGACTATCACACGGCACTCAATCAAAGCAAACGTCCATCGAGTTCGAGGGTATGATATCAAATCCGGTAGAATAGTTACACTTTGGTGACAACAAGGCAGAAGGCTCCAAGGCAGACGGCAGAAGGGAAGGAAGAAGGTTGCAAGGTAGAAAGATACGATAAGTGTTTAGCCGGATTTGATATGACTCCTCAAAATCGATTTTTTGGGGTAATTTAGTACCAGTTCAGTAATATTTTATGTTTACAAAAGTCAATAAAAATATCAATACTTTTGTCCAATTACTTAGAGTAAGTATCATGGTATAATGTGACATGAAGAAAAAAATGAAACAGAATGTAGTCTCTCGTGAGTACAAGGTGATGCTTAAAGCAGAACGCTTCGTTGGCTCACAACTAGCTCTTATCGAGAAAGCCAAAGCTTTTTGGAACATTTTTAAAGATTCAATTCAAGATATCGTTCTTGATACTGACGGGAGTCTTAATAAGGTAAAGAAAGAAAGAATTGTCAAGTTTTACGATAGCTCAGAGCATGGTCTTCGAGCAAATAATTACGTTTTTCGAGAGCGAGTCACTCTGGGCACAAGGAAACGGGAAGTTACGCTCAAATATCGCCATCCAGACCGCTATATCTCTCAGGACAGAGATCTAAGTGCGGCTAATGTTAAAAAAGGAAAAACGAAATTTGAAGAAGATATTAAACTTCCTTTTATAAAGCTTTACAGCTTCTCGACGAAGCAGCGGATATCGGAGAAGAAATCCCTAAATAAGCTAAAGGATATCAGTGAATTATATCCTGCTCTGAAGAAGCGACTAAAAGTGGCTCAAGCTAATGACTCGATTGACGTAGTGGGAAATTTCACAGCTAGAGAAGTGGTTATTGCCGGAGCGGATTTTCAAATTGGGAAGAGTCCAAAAAGGGAAGCCGAATGCGTTTTAATTGTCTGGTACGATGAAGCGGTTGAAGAAGAGAAGCCTGTTGTCGTCGAATTCAGCTTCAAATATGAAAATGAGCGGGAAGAATATGATGGTAAGGTAGCACAAAGAGCTTACGATGTGTTTGGTAGATTCAATGATATTTTAGCGGAATGGGTTGACTTGGAGGGTCCAACCAAAACTGCGTATGTCTATTCAAGAGCGTGATTGATAAAGCGAACATGATGGGTGACCAGAGAAATTTTAGATTTTAGATTTTAGATTTTAGATTGAAGAATAAAACGGACAGAGATCATTAAAATAGCTGTAACATAGAACATATGTACTAATTAATGCCCATCTTTTTCCTTTTGTGATTGCTCACTTAGCAAAAAGTTTTCCATCTACTGACTCACCGTTCGCCCATTTTGTCTAGTGGTTAGCGAAAATTGCCATACGCTATATAAGCGCGTATTTCACAGATTTTAAAAACAGCTCGAGATTGGGAGATCGCTTAATGTCGTCGCATATACACATTTTTGTGAATTTGTCAAACTAATTTACCGGAGCCTGGAATCCCCATTCCCTCGTAGATAATTTCCCTAACTCATTTTCAAATAAGCGAACGGTGAGTACTGAGTGTTAGTCTCCACTGATTTCTACCAGTGCTTCGCCAGCAGCCAAAAGTTCTAATGCTCTGGGTAAGGTTTCGCTTAAAATCTCACGCAGCTGTGTATTAGATGTATTCCCACAAGTTAACCAAATAATTTGAGGTGGTGAACCTAGTCGCTCAACACTCATCAACAAAGTC
The DNA here is from genome assembly GCA_010672425.1 of Symploca sp. SIO2E6. Lineage (GTDB taxonomy): Bacteria > Cyanobacteriota > Cyanobacteriia > Cyanobacteriales > Coleofasciculaceae > Caldora. The sequence continues at coordinate 4,617 of JAAHGR010000332.1, read as the reverse complement.
GCTGTCTTTTGTCATCACAATAGCTTGCTGAGCTTTGGCAGCCTCAAATATTTCAGGATCTTCAGCATCTCTTAAACTAAGGTCCCGTAATGCTACTGCTTCCACACCCAATGTACTTGTAATCCAGTTTGCGATCTGCTTTGCAGCAGCGCTTGCGCTATCGCAGGAGACAGGTGTGCATCTACCCAAATAGTCATGCTACTAAGACTGGGTGATTAAGTTTCCGGGAGGCGTATAAAAGAGATGCTTTGAGATCATCTGCCTCAAGATCAGGCATTTCTTCCAGAATTTCTCTTGCACTTAGACCTGCGGCAAATAGATCCAGTACATCTGATACCCGGATTCTCATCCCTCGGATGCAAGGACGACCACCACACTGCTTAGGATTAACGGTAATTCTTGCCAGTAGTTCCGCCATTCAAGGTAGCTCTTGTGAGATTTGTCTATAGTTCATGCCTTAAGTTTAATCTGAAAGTGAGGATATGTGTCACTGGCATCGGTGTCAGTGGTCAAAACTGTAATCGGATGGAGAGCACAGGCTAGAAGCCTGTTCCACAAGAAGATTTTTCCACAACAGATTATTTTATGTGGAACTGGCATCTTGCCAGTTACCAAGAGGGCAAAAGGGTAAACTGACAAATGAGTAACAAGTTTTGAGTCAATTATCCATGACGAAATTGTTCTAGTAATTCAAAAAATCTGTAAAAAGCATCCCCTTCATCAAGACAATGGAAGAGGATAATCCTATCCCATCCCTGAGCAGTGGTGCTCTGATATCTTTCCTGTATCCAACTCTGAAACCCGCCAAACTCTTTTTCTTGTGTCGTTAGAGGTAAGCCAAGCTTTCCGCGAGCCATACCGTATCCCAGGAGAAACATCCGCAGACGGGTAATGGAACAAGAACCTAAATAGATGCTAGGTGTTTGTTGGATTTTTTGCAGCAAGTTGTAAAAATATTCTGATTTAAGCTCTAATTGGTTAGTAGCAAGTTTGGGGAAATGATTTTCTGACCCAAATCCATTGCTTAAATTAATTGTTTCTTCACGGAATTTTGCTAATAATGTAAAAGAATGATTAAAAGCGTCTCTTTCATCATCAGAATGTAATAGTATAATCTTATACCATTCTAAATTGGAGTGAATATTAAATCTTGTTTGTAACCAATTAGAAAATTTCTTAAATTCTCGTTCTTCCTTAGTTAGCAGCAAGCCTAAATCTAGCCTTGCCAAAGAATATCCCTCCAGAAAAAACCTCAGACGAGTAATCTCACAACTCCCCAAGTACATTCCGGGTCTTTGTTTGATCATTTGCAAAAACTCGTAGAAATATTCAGAAGATATATTCGATTTGTGCTCCGTAATGCTGGTCATAAAACTGTCCCCACTCTCAATCTATCTTAAAGCTTTGGAACCATTGAAGCCTTGTTTCTTTGCTAGACTGGATCTTGTATTGATTCAATTCTAAAATCTAAAATCTAAAATCTAAAATCTAAAATCTCATGACCTACTGCCTTAATCCTAGCTGCCAATCTCCACAAAATCCCGATGGGACAAAATTTTGCCTCAGTTGTGGGACGAAGTTATTGCTTAGGGATCGTTACCGTGGGATTAAACCCCTGGGACAGGGTGGCTTTGGTAAAACCTTCCTAGCAGTAGATGAAGATAAACCTTCCCACCCCTACTGCGTGATTAAGCAGTTTTTACCCCAAACTCAGAGTACTCAGAACCTGCAAAAGGCAGCAGAATTGTTCAACCAAGAAGCAGTAAGACTCGATGAATTGGGCCAACATCTTCAGATTCCTGAACTGCTGGCATATTTTTCCCAAGAGAAGCAACAGTATTTAGTACAAGAGTTTATTCAGGGGAGAAATTTAGCTCAAGAACTAGCTACTAAAGGTACTTTCGATGAAGCGCAAGTTAGGGCTATACTCAAAGACTTACTACCAGTACTGCAATTTGTGCATCAGCATCAAGTCATTCACCGGGATATCAAGCCAGAAAATATTATTAGCCGCAGTGAGTCTAATGTCAGGACAGGGGGAGTAAAAGGTCAACTAGTTTTGGTAGATTTTGGCGCAGCAAAACTTGCTACTGGCACGGCTTTAGCCAGAACCGGAACCGTCATTGGCTCAGCTGGCTATGCTGCACCAGAGCAAGCGATCGGTAGGGCAGTTTTTGCCAGTGATTTGTATAGTCTTGGTGTTACCTGTATCAATTTGTTGACTCAGATGCATCCCTTTGATTTATTTGATACTAGTGAAGGGGTTTGGGTATGGCGGGATGTCTTGAGTAGTCCTGTTAGCGATGCCCTTAGTCGCATTTTGGATAAGATGATTGCAAGTCCAGTCAACCAACGCTATCCATCAGCGGCTGAGGTGATGTCGGATTTACAGGTTCCGATGCCTGTCAGGTTAGCCAGAAAGCCTCCACAGCCAGTCAAACCGGCAAAATACGTTAAACCCCAGCCTGTGGCCAAGCAATATAGCAGCAAAATTGAGCAAGAATTACAAGAATTGAGATCGGAATTTCTGGAGAGTCCTACTCCCCAAAAACCAGCTCAAAAACCGGCAGCAGCTTCCTCTGGGAATCAACCAAAATCCCCAAGCCAAATTGATTTGGAGTTGGAGGAAATAAAATCTCAGTTTTTGGGTAATGGCGATTAATTGAGAATTGATAGGTATTTATGCTAGTAACATTACTGTTCGTTAGATGTTAATTATGTTTGACTATATTTTTATTAAAACTTTACGATACTGGAAATTTTGCCCTTGACACTCCCCACGCTTCCACTTCGCCGTTAACTTTTAACCGTCAACAAAGCAAAAACCCTCAGCTGTATGGCAGAGGGCGTTTATCAGGGGTGTATTTAACTATTTATAGTTTCAGGGATTTTCCAGAAACCGACATTGATAACGATCAAGAAAACTGGTGAGTTCAACAGCGTTTTTTTGTGATTTGAATCTTATATAGCCTTCAGCTGTCAGCTAATACCAAATTCGGGTTAATCACCCCAGTTTTAAACAAACCGCGAAATCCTGTAGAGACGTTGCATGCAACGTCTCAAAGCGGGTGAAATTGGTATGATAAGCTGATGTGCAGCTAAATTGTATAATGTGAAAATGTGAAAATGTGAAAATGTTGTAGTGCGTAAGCGATGCTAGCGCGTAGCGCAAACATCTTGCTCGCTAGTATTATACAAATTAAATGCGTAACAACTTAGCTAAGGAAGCTGCTGGCAATTAGGACAAAAATGAGAGGAACGTCCCGCCAACTTGACGCGCTGAATGGGAGTGCTACAGACACGGCAAGGTTCCCCTGTGCGACCATATACCCAGGCAATGCCTTTATAATTGCCATTTACCCCCAGCACATTGAGAAAATTACTAAAAGTTGTGCCACCAGACTCAATAGCCGTTTGTAAAACTTGGATAATTGCTCTGTGTAGTCTTGCAATCTGTTCTGGACTCAAAGTCTTTCCTAGGGTTTCTGGACGAATACCACTCAAAAATAAGGCTTCATCGGCGTAGATATTACCTAACCCTGCCACTAGAGACTGATCCAGCAGCGCTGTTTTGATGGCTCGCTGACGATTGTGCAGCTTTCTGAGTAAGTATTCAACCGAAAACTCATCGCAGAAGGGTTCTGGCCCAAGTTTCTGCAAACCAGTAATAATACTTTCTGGCGTCTGTGATGGCTTTACCCACCACATTTTACCAAAAGTGCGGATGTCCACAAAGCGTAATTCCCAATTATCAGGGAAGAACAATCGTACTCGTGTATGCTTTGATAATGGTTCCTCTTGATTTAACCACAATAGCTGACCCGTCATCCGCAGGTGTATACCTAACCAACCCGCATCCCTCTTGGCAATAGACGCGGGGACGCGGGGACACGGTGACGCGGCGACACCAGAGTTTTCCTCCTTCGTTGTGAACGAAATTTCCTGGGAATCTGACTTGGCAAGCTTAGCTAGTAAGTATTTGCCACGCCGCTGCCAATCGGTAATCGTGACTTGCTTGAGTCCTTCTAAAAACTCATCCACATTTAAAGGGTGAGCAATGCTGCGAGATAGCAACACATCCCCACCCCTAATCGGTTGTGCCAAAGTGACCTGATTTAGACCCAGGCGGACTGTTTCAACTTCAGGCAATTCTGGCACGACGTTATTCCTTAACTTGTGGTACTAGTTTACCTCTTTTTCTTTGGAGGCTCAACCTCCACGACTTCATCCAGACCAAAGTTATTGGTGTTAACGCCATAAGCACCAGCACCACCGCTATAACCAGCGTAGTTGTTGCGCTCGAAGCGAACAATCACTGGGTATTTGATGCCACTCTTATCGACAGATGCGACTGTGCCGACATCCTTGTACCAGTAAGATTCTTTTCTGAGAATCCGAACTTTTGAACCACGTTGAACCATAAGAATTTTTTCCTTGCGCTCTAGTTTTACAGCGTACTACTCCATTAGGTTCATCGGCCCGATCTAAATTTTAAGTTTTATTAATATTGTGGTCATTGGTCATTGGTCATTGGTCGTTGGTCATTGGTCGTTGGTCGTTGAGCGCTGGTCATTGGTCATTGGTCATTGGTCATTGAGCGCTGGTCATTGGTCATTG
>JAAHGR010000331.1 GCA_010672425.1 Symploca sp. SIO2E6 | reverse complement strand
AGAGGTAACCTTGGCGTCATTAATGGATACTGGTTTGGTGACTACTGATGATGGACCATTGAAAATTCTCGGTGACGGGGAGCTAACTGTGCCACTAACAGTTAAAGCTGCTGCTTTCACCGCTGGTGCCCGCAACAAAATTGAGGCTGCTGGTGGTAGCTGTGAAGTTATATAGGCGTAAATCCTTGTATCTTTGTCTGGTACTCAGATTACGACCTTATCCTTTAGAGGGAGCCTTTTATGGTTGTCAATAGAGATAAAAGCCCAACCGCTCAAGAAACATTTATGCAGATGGCACAAGCTGCTGGCTTAAGAGGTCGGCTACTTGTAACTATTGGTTTGTTGATTGTAGCTCGCCTTGGGGTCTTTATACCTGTACCGGGAATTGACCGGGATTCATTTGCTGAAGCCATCCAAAATAGTCCAGTTATTGGATTTTTGGATATTTTCACTGGTGGTGGGCTTTCCGCAGTTGGAATTTTTGCTTTGGGCATTATTCCTTACATTAATGCTTCGATTATTATGCAACTGCTCACTGCGGCAATTCCTGCCTTGGAAAACTTGCAGAAGAATGAAGGAGAAGCAGGACGCAGAAAGATCTCTCAGATCACCCGCTATGTGGCCGCTGGCTGGTCAGTGATTCAAAGTTTAGGGATTACCATTGGGTTGCTCAGACCTTATGCCATCAATTATGGACCAATATTTATTGCCGAAACAACCCTAGCCCTAACTGCTGGTTCTTTGTTTGTCATGTGGCTGTCGGAGCTAATCACCGAGCGAGGAATAGGTAACGGTGCTTCCCTCTTGATTTTCCTTAATATTGTGGCAATTCTGCCCAAAACTTTGGGTGATACCATCGAATTTGCTCAGGCAGGTGGTCAAGAAAACGTAGGTAGGGTGATTATTCTACTGCTAGTCTTCCTGGTAATGATTGTCGGTATTGTATTTGTGCAGGAGGGAACCCGTCGCATTCCGATTATTTCTGCAAGACGCCAGGTAGGTAAGCGTCTCTATCGAGAGCGTACTAATTACCTACCACTGCGGTTAAATCAGGGAGGTGTGATGCCAATTATCTTTGCCTCAGCCGTCTTGTTCTTGCCCGGTACTTTGGCTGGAGCAGCTAACAGCGGAGGAGAGGGATTCTTCGCAAGTGTTGGCCAAGTTCTGACACAAGTAACAACTTACTTGAGTCCCAATGGTCCAACCCCTTGGCTATATGTGTTGGTATATTTACTATTGATTCTGTTTTTCAGTTACTTCTACGCTTCGTTGATTGTTAATCCAGTAGATATGTCGCAAAACCTGAAAAAAATGGGAGCGAGCATTCCTGGTATTCGTCCAGGACGAGCAACCAGCGAATATGTAGAGCGGGTATTAAACAGACTGACTTTCCTAGGTGCAATTTTCCTGGGATTGGTGGCCGTGGTGCCAACTGCTGTAGAAAGTGCTACTGGTGTTACGACACTTCAGGGATTGGGAGCTACCTCTTTGTTGATCTTAGTTGGTGTAGCAATTGACACAGCTAAGCAAGTTCAAACCTATGTAATTTCCCAACGCTATGAGGGTATGGTCAAGCAGTAGAGTTATTGGTTGTTGGTTGTTAGTTCTTTGTTAAATATGACCAACAGCCAATACCAGTAACCAATATTATTCAATAACACAATATTATGGCAAGATTAATTTTTTTAGGACCACCTGGGGCTGGTAAAGGTACTCAAGCAAAACTTTTGGCAGAAGTATTGCAAGTTCCTCACATTTCTACCGGTGACATTCTCCGCAGTGCGATCGCGGCTAAGACACCTCTAGGTCAAAAAGCTCAGTCCTACATGGATGCTGGGGAGTTGGTTCCTGATGGTTTAATTTTAGACATGATCCGTGATCGCTTAAATGAGCAGGATGCTCACCAAGGTTGGATTTTAGATGGTTTTCCTCGCAATGTTAGTCAGGCATCGTTCTTGGATACACTGCTGCAAGAACTCAACCAGACTTGTGATTTGGCCATTAACCTGGAAGTGCCAGATGAAGTATTAATGGCTCGACTATTGGAACGATCCCAGAAAGAGGGCAGAGCAGATGATAATGAAGATACTATTCGGAGGCGCCTGGAAGTTTATCACCATCAGACAGCACCGATAATTGGTTTTTATCGCGATCGCTCGGTTTTAACTGCCATCAATGGCGATCAATCGGTAGAGTCAGTTACAGAGTACCTCAAACAGCTTGTGTGTTCATAAAATATCTCTGGCTAATGTAAATAAAAATAAAACCTCTTACTAATGACCAATAACCAATGACCAATGACGAACCTAACCAGTTAAATTTAATAGTTTTGATAAAATATGTTAAGTATCCCTGGATAAACATTCATAAGTTTGGAGTCTATGGGGGTGAGCACCAACATTATTTTGCATAAAGCAAAGTCTAGGGGAGGACATCCCCGAAGTAACGCTAAGGGAGTAGCTACCTCTACTCTGCTTGGGGCAACCCTGGTAGAGCAAGTAGCTACGGCGAACTTAGAATCCCCGTCTATCAAGAGCGGGGAGTGTCAAACTACTGAGGATTAACACATTGGCTAAACAAGACTTGATAGAAATAGAAGGTACGGTGACCGAATCCCTACCTAATGCGATGTTTCGCGTTGATTTGGACAATGAACTCAATGTCCTTGCCCATATATCGGGAAAAATTCGCCGGAATTACATCAAAATCTTACCCGGCGATCGCGTCAAAGTAGAAGTCAGCCCCTACGATCTATCCAGAGGAAGAATTACGTACCGCCTGCGGAAGAAATAGAACCGAGGAAAAGCTGGTCTTTATTCAATTAAATTTTATATTTGCTTGACAAAAAAACTGGCAAATGATAAGATTGTAAGCTTGCAGTGTGTCAAAAAATAAAAAATGAAAGTTAGAGCATCTGTCCGCAAAATTTGCGAAAAATGTCGGATTATTCGACGCCATGGTCGAGTCATGGTGATTTGCCCCAATCCCAAGCATAAGCAGCGCCAAGGGTAGTCTCTAGACTATCCATAAGTTTAGTTGTAGCACAAAACCAAAGAAGAGGGAGAAAAAAACATGGCACGAATTGCTGGTGTAGACCTTCCTCGTGATAAACGAGTAGAAATAGGTCTGACCTACATCTATGGAATCGGCTTGTCACGGTCCAAAAACATTTTGACCCAGACAGGAGTCAATCCAGATACTAGGGTAAAGGATTTGAGTGATGCCGAAGTAGCGGCTCTCAGAGGAGCGGTAGAAAAAAGTGACTATCAGGTTGAAGGAGACCTCAGGCGCTGGGAGTCAATGAACATCAAGCGCCTAGCTGATATAGGAACTTATCGTGGACGTCGTCATCGCCAAGGATTGCCAGTTCGAGGACAGAGGACTCGCACCAATGCACGTACCCGTCGGGGTCGTCGTATTACGATTGCAGGCAAGAAAAAGCCAGCAGCTAAAAAGTAAATAGTCTATTGAGTGAAGCAATTACCAAAACAATCAAGCTAAAGTAACATGGCGCGACCAACTAAAAAAACTGGTACAAAAAAGCAGAAACGCAATGTACCCAATGGAGTAGCTTACATCCAATCCACTTTTAACAATACCATCGTTACAATTACTGATACCAGGGGTGACGTGGTTTCTTGGGCTTCAGCCGGCTCAAGTGGCTTTAAGGGAGCCAAAAAAGGTACTCCTTTTGCCGCTCAAACAGCAGCTGATGGTGCATCACGTCGAGCGATAGATCAGGGAATGCGCCAGATTGAAGTGATGGTTAGCGGTCCTGGTGCTGGTCGAGAAACGGCAATTCGTGCGATTCAAGCAGCAGGGCTAGAAATTACCATGATTCGCGATGTTACTCCAATTCCCCATAACGGCTGTCGTCCACCCAAAAGGCGTCGAGTTTAAGCAAGAATTGGTTCGTACTGAAGCCTGAAAAGGAAAAGCAGGTTGAAAGCTCCCTTGAGGGTTTGACTTGGCAAAGCCTGGTAAGACAGCAGTATAGGAGTAGAGAGATTCCTCAAGCAAAAAACCTGTAACCCATTTTTGGGGATTATGAGTAAGGGAGGTCACTCAGTGGCACAGTTTCAGATCGAGTGTGTAGAGTCTAAAATACTAAACAATAACAGTCAATATAGCAGATTTGTCCTGGAGCCTCTCGAACGTGGTCAAGGTACAACGGTTGGTAACGCTCTGAGACGGATTTTACTGGCTAACCTTGAAGGCGCAGCCGTGACAGCAGTCAGGATTGCTGGAGTAACTCACGAGTTTGCCACAATTCAAGGAGTTAGAGAGGATGTCTTAGAAATTATGCTGAACCTGAAGGAGGTCATCCTCAAAAGCTATACTTCTCAGCCCCAGATTGGTCGAGTTATGATTACTGGGCCAGGTACTGTAAGGGCTGCTCAGTTCGATTTGCCCTCAGAAGTGGAAATTGTTGACCCTGGTCAGTATATTGCTACCTTGGCAGAGGGAGCCAAGCTTGAGATGGAATTTCGCATTGAAAAAGGACATGGATATAGAGCTGTAGAGAGGGGTCGTGATGATGGGATTGCGGTGGACTTCTTACAGATTGACGCTGTGTTTATGCCAGTGAAGAAGGTAAATTACACCGTTGAAAATGTTCGCGTTGACGGGCCTGGGGAAAAAGATCGGTTGCTCTTAGATATCTGGACAAATGGTAGCCTCAGTTCTCAAGAAGCTTTGAGTCGAGCTGCCAGTATGTTAGTAGACTTGTTCAATCCCCTCAAAGATATCAACGTCAAACCTATTGAGGTAGAGGACGACTATCCACAAGATCCCACGAGCCAAATCCCCATTGAAGAATTGCAACTGTCAGTGCGAGCTTACAACTGTCTGAAGCGGGCACAAATCAACTCTGTAGCTGACTTACTCGATTATAGCCAGGAAGATCTCTTGGAAATCAAAAACTTTGGTCAAAAGTCAGCTGAAGAAGTGATTGAAGCCTTGCAGCGGCGTTTGGGGATCACACTACCCCAAGAAAAATCGGCAAAAACTAGCTGAGGGAATGGGGAATAGGGAATAGGGAATGGGGAATGGGGAATGGGGAATAGTCCTTCTACCACCTATTACCTAACACCTACCACCTGCTACCTAACTGGAATGGGTGAAAATCTGGCCAATTCCCTACCTTCTCCGGCTAATATTTGTTGTGCATTATAGAGGAGGAACAAAAATGCGTCACCGTTGTCGTGTGCCACAACTCGGAAAGCCTGCGGATCAACGTCGTGCTTTGTTGAGAAGTTTAGCAACTGAAGTGATTCGTCATGGTCGAATCACCACCACTAAAGTGCGAGCTAAAGCGGTTAAATCGGAAGTGGAAAGAATAATTACCCTAGCCAAAAACGGTTCCCTAGCCTCGCGGCGTCGGGCAATGGGTTATCTCTATGACAAGAAGTTAGTTCACTCTCTATTTGAGGGAGTAAGTGAACGGTATAGCGATCGCGATGGCGGATATACTCGTATCCTCAGAACTGTGAGGCGTCGTGGTGATAATGCTGAAATGGCAATAATTGAACTGGTTTGAAAGAAGACAACTCCCCTCCTTTTCCCGAAGGGAAATGACCAATCACAAACAACCAATCAACAACCATCAATCACGAGTGGCCTTGGTTATCCAATACCTAGGCACTTATTTTTATGGTTGGCAGCGGCAACCTCACCATCGTAGTGTACAGGAGGAAATTGAAAAAGTGCTTTCTGAGGTACACCAAAAACCTGTAACTATATACGGTGCTGGTCGAACAGATACTGGTGTTCATGCTGCTGCCCAAGTCGCCCATTTTAATACTACCCTGCCTATCCCAGGCCATCGCTGGGCAGCTTTGCTCAATAGCAGACTACCAGAGGATATACTAATAAGGGCGACCAACCCAGTTCCCTCGGATTGGCATGCTCGTTTTTCCGCTATTTGGCGTCGTTATCGATATACGATCTATACTGACGCTTTGCCTAACTTGTTTGTGCGACCCTTTAGTTGGCATTATTATCAAGCACCACTAAATGAGTCCCTAATTCAGGAGGCTTTACAACCCCTGATTGGCAGGCACCACCTAGCAGCATTTCATCGGGCAAATTCGGGGAGAGCCCATTCCTGGGTAGATGTCATGGTGGCAGAATGTTACCGCAATCCACCGTTTATTCATATAGAAATTCAGGCCAACGGATTTTTGTATGGCATGGTGCGGCTTTTGGTAGGGATGCTGGTAAAAGTAGGAAGAGGAAAGCTATATCCCCAAGACTTCACCGAAATCTGGGTAAACCAACGACGGGAAGAAGTTAAGTATGCAGCACCGGCAAAGGGTCTGTGCTTGTTAAGGGTAGGTTATCCAGACTTTCCCTTTCCTCCAGAAATTTGGTTTGATACCCAACCAAGGTTTCTCTTACCTACGAGTATAGGCAGATCAGGAATCGAATCCCTCAATAAGACCCCAATTCACAAGTAAAAACATGATGGAAAAAAGCTACCTACCCCCTCAGCAATCTTTAGAAAAAAATTGGTATCTTGTAGACGCAGCTGATATGCGTTTAGGAAGGCTCGCCAGTGAGATTGCGATGGTTCTTAGGGGAAAAAATAAACCAACTTACACCCCCCATATGGATACTGGGGATTTTGTAATTGTCATCAATGCTGAAAAAGTCGTTGTTACTGGCAAAAAACGCGATCAGAAACTCTATCGCCGTCATTCAGGTCGTCCCGGTGGGATGAAAACAGAAACCTTTGCCAAATTGCAAGCCCGTATACCAGAAAGAATCATTGAACAAGCGGTCAAAGGAATGCTACCTAAAAATTCTCTAGGTCGCAAACTATTTACCAAACTCAAAGTTTATGCTGGGGATAGTCATCCCCATCAAGCACAAAAACCCCAAGCGTTAACCATTGAAACAATTCCAGGAGGAGCAAACTGATGCAAGCAGAAGAATTAGCTGGTCGTGCTGTCTATTGGGGTACTGGCCGCCGTAAGTCTGCCGTGGCAAGAGTGCGTTTAGTTCCCGGTACTGGTGAACTCATTGTCAATGGACGTCCAGGAGACTCTTACTTTAACTACAACCCCAGTTACATCACATCCGCAAAAGCCCCACTGGAAACTTTGGGCTTGGAAAATGATTACGACATTTTGGTAAAGGCTCACGGTGGTGGCTTAACCGGCCAATCAGATTCAATTCGTTTAGGAATTGCTAGAGCTTTGTGTGACCTAGACCCGGAAAACCGCTCACCGCTCAAAATAGAAGGCTACTTGACTCGTGACCCCCGGTCTAAGGAGCGTAAGAAATACGGCTTGAAAAAAGCCCGCAAAGCCCCACAATACTCGAAGCGGTAAGTCATTGATTGTTGGTCATTGGTCGCAAGTAATTAATACAATAGTAACTACTAGTGCAGCACGGCGGAAATAACCCACCAGATAAAAAAGGTGAAAAAGCTTCCCTTCCAAGCCTTCTTTACCTCTGCCTTGCAGCCTTGCAGCCTTCTGCCCTCTGCCTTCAAAGCACTAGGGACTAAACACCAACACTGCTATTGTCTAACTCAGCGAAATCTCATAACATAGGAGTAACTATGCCAAAATCTGATATTCATCCAGAATGGTATCCAGATGCCAAAGTCTATTGCAACGGTGAAGTGGTGATGACTGTTGGTTCCACTAAACCAGAAATCAACGTAGATGTTTGGTCTGGTAACCATCCCTTCTATACAGGAACACAAAAACTGATTGACACCGAAGGTCGAGTTGAACGCTTTATGCGGAAATACGGTATGTTTGATGCTGAGGATAGTTCTGCTTCCCAAGAGAAATAGCTCTCTCAAGTAAAGAAGGGTTAAGTCAAGTAATTGAAGATTGAAGATTGAAGATTTTAGATTTACCCCATAAATGAATTTAGGGGCTTGAGGATTAGAAGATTGAATATCTTAGATTTATTCCATAAATAAATTTAGGGGCTTGTGACCATTCTAAAATCTAAAATCTAAAATCTAAAATCTAAAATCTCTCTGGTCAGAATACTTTACACTTCACACTTTTTGAGCTGTTTCAATGGAGCGATCGCACGAGTCATGGCTGAAACTTACCTACTGGAAAAACTACAATCTGTTGAACAAACTTTCAACGAATTAACAAGGCGTCTGGCTGATCCAGATATTGCTACCAATCCGGATGAGCTACAACGGGTAGCGAAAGCGCGTTCCTCTTTAGAAGAAGTTGTCAACACCTATGATACCTGGAAGGCAACTCAAGAAGAATTAGAAGGAGCACGAGTCGTTCTCAAAGAGTCCGGTAGTGATCCAGAGATGCAAGAAATGGCAGCTCTGGAAGTCGAGGATCTACAGACGGAGACGGTACAACTAGAAAAACGCCTCAAGATCTTACTACTGCCCCGAGACCCAAATGATGATAAAAACATTATGTTGGAAATTCGGGCAGGCACTGGTGGTGACGAGGCTAGTATCTGGGCTGG
>JAAHGR010000330.1 GCA_010672425.1 Symploca sp. SIO2E6 | reverse complement strand
TCCAGAAGTTGACGAATTGCTTCTTTCGGGATTAGTGATTGAACAACAGGGACATCTCCGAGTCCAAAACCGTATTTATGAACTGATTTTTAATGCTGATTGGGTTGAGAGAATGCTTAGTACCAGCTTTCTTCATCCATAGCATAAGGGGAAATGGGCTGTAGGGGCGGGTGCGAGTTATCGTTTACCGTAGGGGCGGGTTCACCAGCCATCTAGCGCATCCACCAGCCAATGAGATAAACCCGCCCCGGTTTCACCCAAGATGAGCTTACCATGCGCCGGGGTATCGTTCACTGTAGGGGCGGGTTCACCAACCATTTAGCGCATCCACCAGCCAATGAGATAAACCCGCCCCGGTTTCACCCAAGATGAGCTTACCAGGCGCCGGGGCGGGTGCGAGTTATCGTTTACCGTAGGGGCGGGTTCACCAACCATTTAGCGCATCTACCAGCCAATGAGACAAACCCGCCCCGGTTTCACCCAAGATGAGCTTACCATGCGCCGGGGTATCGTTTACCGTAGGGGCGGGTTCACCAACCATTTAGCGCATCCACCAGCCAATGAGACAAACCCGCCCCGGTTTCACCCAAGATGAGCTTACCATGCGCCGGGGCAGGTTAAGTTATCGTTTACCGTAGGGGCGGGTGTACCAACCATTTAGCGTATCCACCAGCCAATGAGATAAACCCGCCCCGGTTTCACCCAAGATGAGCTTACCAGGCGCCGGGGCGGGTTAAGTTAAGTTATCGTTGAGTAGTGAATATCTTGAGCGAACCCGCCCCTACATGGTTGGATATACCAAATCATACTTAACCAAATTAAAGATAAGATACCGTAGGGGCGGGTTCACCAGCCATTTAGCGCATCCACTAGCCAATGAGACAAACCCGCCCCGGTTTCACCCAGGATGAGCTTACCATGCGCCGGGGCGGGGAAGGGTTAAATGATCGTTGAAGAGAAAGATCTTGAGCGAACCCGCCCCTACATGGTTGGATATACCAAATCAGACTTAACCAAATTAAAGATAAGATACCGTAGGGGCGGGTGCGAGTTATCGTTTACCGTAGGGGCGGGTTCACCAGCCATTTAGCGCATCCACCAGCCAATGAGACAAACCCGCCCCGGTTTCACCCAAGATGAGCTTATCATGCGCCGGGGCGGGGAAGGGTTAAATGATCGTTGAAGAGAAAGATCTTGAGCGAACCCGCCCCTACATGGTTGGATATACCAAATCAGACTTAACCAAATTAAAGATAAGATACCGTAGGGGCGGGTGCGAGTTATCGTTTACCGTAGGGGCGGGTTCACCAGCCATCTAGCGCATCCACCAGCCAATGAGACAAACCCGCCCCGGTTTCACCCAAGATGAGCTTACCATACGCCGGGGCGTGTGCGAGTTAGGTTATCGTTGAAGAGAAAGATCTTGAGCGAACCCGCCCCTACATGGTTGGATATACCAAATCATACTTAACCAAATTAAAGATAAGATACCGTAGGGGCGGGTTCACCAACCATTTAGCGCATCCATCAGCCAATGAGACAAACCCGCCCCGGTTTCACCCAAGATGAGCTTACCAGGCGCCGGGGCGGGGAAGGGTTAAATGATCGTTGAAGAGAAAGATCTTGAGCGAACCCGCCCCTACATGATTGGATATACCAAATCAGACTTAACCAAATTAAAGATAAGATACCGTAGGGGCGGGTGCGAGTTATCGTTTACCGTAGGGGCGGGTTCACCAACCATTTAGCGCATCCACCAGCCAATGAGACAAACCCGCCCCGGTTTCACCTAAGATGAGCTTACCATGCGCCGGGGCGGGGAAGGGTTAAATGATCGTTGAAGAGAAAGATCTTGAGCGAACCCGCCCCTACATAGATTGAGGGTAAGATACTGTAGGGGCGGGTTCACCAGCCATTTAGCGCATCCACCAGCCAATGAAATAAACCCGCCCCGGTTTCACCCAGGATGAGCTTACCTACATGGTTGAATATACCAAATCGGCTCTTCTATTTCATGCTGTTCTCAAGCGATCGCGACGACAAGCACCAACTCAATGGGGTAAACTCATTGTTGGGTTTCGCTTTTGGTTTTTCCCGAAGATTATCGGTTCAATCATTAAAACGCGACCCCCAACCTACATCAATACTGCTCGGGTTTTGGGAAGATTGGGAGGACAAGGAAGACAAGGAGGACAAGGGAGATGGGGGGAGAAAACGTAGGTAAAACCCTCTTCAGTATTGCAACCGACATCGATTTGCATTATCCATCTACTCTATCGGGATTTGAGCTTTGTAGGACGGTTCTGTAGCTCTCAGGAGTGCAGCCTCCATTAACCTGCGATAGGCAGTTTCCAATGCTAACATGTGCTTACGACCCTGAGGATGATTCGTAATTTTGTAGTAGAAGGAGTTGGAGGATCTAGCACAATCAAAAACCCCTAATCGATGGAGCATGGGGGCTAACCGTCTAATACTATGGGTATTAACTCCTGTTAGCTGTGCAATTTCCTCCATATCCAGCCAATGGGAAGAGTTCTTAACCCCAGCATAAACCCGGATTAGATGGGGAAATTGGGAATGTAGCTTTTCTGAGTCTTTCATTAAACTTTATTACACCCTATTGAATTTCAAGGAAGAGTGTAACAAGCTGTTATGAAAAAAATGTGAATTTGTTATTTGTTATTTGTTATTTGTTATTTGTCATTTGTCATTTGTCATTGGAGGATGAAACTTTTTCTTCATGGAAGGGGGAGCCGGAAAGCCCCTCTCCTCTTAGGGGAGGGGTTTGGGGAGGGGTCAGACCCTACATCGAGAAAGCCAACAGTATCTTTCAATTGGGGACGCGAAGCGCTCCGAGGCGAGCTCTCGATTATGAGATGATAAATAGTGCAATTAAGGCGATCGCGATCGCAAACATAATGCAACCCAAGATAATATCCCCTAGACTATACAACGTAGATTGTACCTGATCTTCCTTGTCCTCCTTGTCTTCCTTGTCTTCCCCATCTCCCCATCCCCGCGTCCCCGCGTCCCCGCGTCCCCGCGTCCTCGCATCATCCGTATAAGGGATAACATCCACCATCGACTCTAACCATTCTGCTACTAATTGGGCTTCTGATAACTCCGGGTTCAGTTTACTCAAAGCTTCTTGCCACAGAGCAACAGCTTTTTGTTTGTTGCCTTGTTGTACATAGAGAATACCCATATTGACTAGGGTTTGACCTTGCTGATGAGCATCTCCTATTTGTCTAAAGCTGTCTAAACTCTGCTCGTATCCATGCCTAGCTTTGAGCCAATCCCCTTGCTGGGAGTAGATATTAGCTAGGTTACCCCAAGTCATGCCTGTTCCTTGAGAGTCTCCTAACTCCTGGAAAATACTCAAACTCTGGCTGTAGCGCTCAATGGTATTCCCCCAGTCTCCTCGCCTAAAGTAAACTTTACCTAGGTTAGTTAAGGTTTGAGCTTCTTCTTGGGTATTGCCTAGTTCCCTGGTTGCTTCCAAAGACCACAATTGAGTTCTCTCCCAGTCAGCCCAATAGGCACGGGTGTCAAAAAAGTTGACTAAGTTCTTGGCAAAGGGTACTACTATATCCCACGCTTGAGCTTGATAAGCCCATTCTAAAGAGGCTAAGAGGTTGCTATGCTCCATCTCGAACCAATGTAGGGCTCCTGTTAGCAAGTTTTGTTCAATGGTTTCTAGGGATTCTTCTTGGTCTTCGACTAAGTTTTGAGCCAACAGTTGGCGAGTTTGGTAGTTCAAGGCTTGCGTCAATTGCTGGGAATGCTCCAGATACCAGCGTGCTACTCTGAGGCGAGCCGCTTGTCGGTCTTCCACTAGTTCCTCCTGAGCCAATTGTCCTCGGGCAAAGGAACGCACCAAATCATGGAAACGGTAACGATCCTGTTTAGGGTTTGTCGGCTTCAACAGCTGTCTCTCGACTAAATGCTGCACAGATTTCTGGGCGACAGCTGGCGATTCATCTAATAAGGCAGCAGCTAAGGGAAGGGCAAAGTTGGTTCCACTCAACAATCCCAGTAAGCGAAATAGACGAGCAGTAGTGGCATCGAGTTCCTGATAACTCAGGGCAAGGCTAGCTCGTACAGCTAAATCTCTTAGGTAGAGTTGTGCTAGTCGTTGCCGCTCATCAGCTAGTTGGTGGGTGTATGCTGGTAGTATTGAGTTTGGTTTATTCTGTAGAGTACCAGCAGTGATGCTGATGGCTAGGGGTAGCCCATGGCAAAGGTTAATCAAGTTTTTACTGGCTGCGAGTTCGGCTTCGGATTGTTCTACTCTCACCAGATGTTGTAGCAAAGCCAAGGCATCCACTTCTGTCATTACTTCTAAGTTAACGACAGTAGCTTGTTCGAGATTAGCAAGCTGTTTGCGCGTCGTAACTAGGACTCCACAGGTGGGACTATCCGGCAGCAAAGGACGGAGCTGTGCCTCATCGTGGGCATTGTCCAGCAATACTAATGCTCGTTTATCTGATAGCAACTCACGGTAGAGTTGAGTTCTCTCTTGGAGAGTTTCAGGTATTAAGTTGTCTTCGATACCCAAGGCTCGCAAAAAGCTGGCTAATACTACCAATGGCTCCTGAGTTTGACTCTCGGTTCCCCCCAAGTTGATGTATAGCTGAGCATCGGGGAAATCTGACTGCAATTGATGGGCAACATGGATCGCCAGGGTTGATTTGCCTACCCCTGGGATGCCAGTTAAAATACAAAGCTTCATGAAAAAGGAAACAGCTCCTTGAGAGCTGTTCCGAATGTCTTCTTCCTTGAGCGTTACCTGTTGCAAACAAGCTTTTACCTGCTCTAATTCTACTTGCCGACCTGTGAAGTGGGCAATATCGGGAGGGAGCTGGTGCCTGGATTTGGTCTCAACTAAGCCACTTGCCAACAGCTGTGTAAATTTTTGATTGTCACCGGCAATCACACCTTCTAGTAAATCAGGAAAAATTAGTTGGTACTTTGGTTTATTGTCAGCCATAGATTGCTCCGTTAGCTTGTTGCTAGCTTTCAGGCATTACCAGGAATCAAAAATTCCATGGAAGTCATTAGAGTGCTCAGTACAGAAGCTCTAAGATTAGGATTAACTGTTACAATGGGAGGGCGATTTTGATCATTGACATAACCCAGCTGGAGTATAATGTCTTCTAAGGATAAGGCTCCTAAACAGTCTAGATGGGTTAAACCAATAAGCATCGGTATTTCTACTCGCTGTTCCATAAACGAAAGAATCGAGCGAGCATTGGGTAAATCATTAGGTCGATGGGCTGCTACCAGCAGTATATAAGCTTGAGCATCTTGAATCAAAATATCCCACATAAAATCAAAGCGAGATTGACCAGGAGTGCCGTAGATGTGTAGTTCCAGCTCAGGACCAAAGGAGACTTTACCAAAGTCAAAAGCAACGGTAGTCTCTTCTTTCCCTATAGATGTTTCATTGGTAACATTGCGTTCTATTTGTATGACCTCAATTTCACTGGCAGTTTGTACAAAAGTAGACTTTCCCGCTCCCACGGGCCCTGTTACGACTAAACGCATATTTTTCATTATTATTGCTCCGCAAAAAATAGTTTTTGCTGGTTGTTGATCATGGTATTAGTTTAGATATTGAAGCTAGATGATTAAGTAAAATTCATCCTGGTTAAAAATCTCGTGACAAAGACCTGGTGGATAATTGATAGAAGCTGTTTCTCTGGGACTGAGCTGGTTGAGGGATGGTTTTCTTGGTTGCAAGTTGCTCAAAATTAGAATGGGCAAGCATTATAGCCATGGAATACATAACAGCTTCAAGTACTGAATATTTATCCCTAGGATTCACGGTCACAAATAGGGGTTGTTGTAACCTATTCATATAACCCAAACTTAACATAATTTCTTCTGGAGACTTTGCGTCTGGCTCATCTATGTGGGTTATACCAATAACCATCGGAATGTTGACTCGTTGATTCATAAACGTAATAATCTGACGAGCTTGGCGGAAATCATTAGGTCGATGGGCTGCTACTAGCACAATATAAGTGTGAGCTTTTTGGATCAAAAAATCCCACATAAAGCTGAAGCGAGATTGACCTGGAGTACCGTAAATTTGTACATCCATAACATAACCAAATGAAATTCGACCATAGTCGAAGGCAACGGTAGTTTTTTTCTTAAACTGGGATGTTTCATCAGTTGCAGTGCGTTCTGTACTGATGGCTTCAATTTGACTAATAGTCCGCACAAAGGTAGATTTTCCAGCTCCTGGGGTACCAGCCACGACTAAACGCATCGTTTTCATTTGATTCCGCTCCGAAAG
The DNA here is from genome assembly GCA_010672425.1 of Symploca sp. SIO2E6. GTDB lineage: Bacteria > Cyanobacteriota > Cyanobacteriia > Cyanobacteriales > Coleofasciculaceae > Caldora. The sequence continues at coordinate 2,185 of JAAHGR010000330.1, read as the reverse complement.
ATTATCTAACAATTTATCTAACCCAATCAACTCAGTAACCAGTGAGTTTTACATGGGGATTTTAACTCCCATGTAAAACCTAGCATCTATACAGATGGAGGACTCTGAATTAAACTTGAGCCATCAAACCTGGCAGTAGGCATAGTAGTTCTAAGCTAAGGCAGGTTTGAGTTCAGTGAGGGTGCGCTTAATTTCTAACATCAGCACTCCCTGCTTAGCTGCCTTACCAGCTAGTACCAGAAAGACTGCATCTTCACCACAACTAGTCAAAATGCTAAAGCCTTCATCACCTTCAACATAAATGCGATCAATTGCTCCTCGGACGAGTTCTTTACCAATACGTTCTCCTAAAGAGAGCATCGCAGCAGACATAGCTGATACCCGTTCATCATCCATTCCACCAGGTAGGCTTGAAGCTAAGGGTAAACCATCAGGGGTAACCATTGCTGCTCCCTGAACATCACCAGTGGTCGAGACAAAGTTTTGTAGTATCTGTCCAAGTTTTTCAGAATTAATTGCCATTGTTGTGTTCCTGTTTATTCCTACTTCAATATCAGTTAGTGGGATCTGGTTGCTGTAGTATGTTTTGAAGCTAGTTAACTGAGCCTTACATAGAACCGGCGCCAGTTTTGATTAAACGCCTGAATAGTCCCTCAGTCCAGCCAGTTTCTTGGAGCACAGCAGCCGAACTAACTTCTACGTAAGCTTGCTCAATAAAAGCTAAATCAATCATGCAAATCCGGCTCAGAGCATCAAGCAATTCTGGAGGTTTGCCATCAGTGTTTAACCGCTTGCGAGCTTCATTAATTACTGTTGCCATAGCTGGGACGACATGTTGGGGTCCGATGCCAATTTGTACATGCACTAAACCAATACGCCAACGACGATCAGCATAGTCATTACCCCATTCATCCATGCCATTAAACATTTCGGCAAACCATTGAACAAAGGTTTCCCGTAGGCGATGCATACGTCCTTCTTTTTCATTCAAAATGGCACTCATTTCTGGATCACGACCCAAATAAGCATAAAAATGATCTGCCATTTCTGGAGCAATTTCTTTACCCCAATCAATATTAGATTTTAGATTTTCTTTGTCTTCTGAGGTAAAAGCAACACGCTTTTCCATCGTGACCATAAAGTCATGAGGATTTAAGGACATAGATCTCCTTGTTGGCTAAAGAACTAATTAACTTCATCTCCTTTCTAGCAAGTTTATATTCCATTGTCTACTTTTTATTTGGACTTTTTTATTTAGATTAAATAAAGCTTTTTTTTGTTTTTGTAGTAATTGTTTTTACTACTTTTAGAGAAAAAATATTATTAATTAATCCCAAAAACGTATTGTTTTTTGCTAATTAAAAATTGACTATCTCTGCACCACACAACTTCTTTCCTTTTCAGTAATTATTCAGTTCCATCAGGATGGTTCATCAATTAATTAGCCTAGCTAGGTCTGTAATTTAAGATTTATTTCAATATTTAGTAAAAACACCAAGGTGTTTACATTTCTTAGCAATGCTTTCAGGTTTTCATCAATATGGTGTGAAAAAGGGAGCAGGGAGCAGGAAAATGGATACAGAGTGGCTCAAACCCTTACAAATGACCAATAACCAATGACTAATGACCAATGACAAAGGACAAATGACAAAGGACAAATGACAACTTTTTATTTTTGATACTTTTGCGCCTGCTGCTTCTCCGGCAGCGACTTGACTTGGGTAAATTGCTTAACTTCCCCAGCAACTTCTTCTAACGCGGAAAGTCGCTGCTCGATTTCTTCAAGCCTCTGTTGAGAAGATGACATTCCTAGGTAACTTCTTAGAGCTGCGATGACAATATCTGACTTAGACTGCCCGGTTTGTTTCATCCGAGCCGCGATTGCTTCATTCAGTTCAGGAGATATTCTGACACCAAGGAATGGGTTGGCCATCGTATCAGTTCCATGATTGCTCTAGAGAAGATAAAAACTAGAAGATAACAACTCGATGATATCGTAGGTCGTCAAGATGATGATATCGTAGGTCGTCAAGACATTGATCAACTGTGACAATTAATTAATGAATACTAAAGTATAAACTCACTCGTTTTTCTCCCCATCTCCCCATCCCCCCATCTCCCCATCCCCCCATCCCCCCATCTCCCCATCTCTCCTTAACCGAGCAGTATCGGAGTAGCTCCTGGG
>JAAHGR010000033.1:20338-31450 GCA_010672425.1 Symploca sp. SIO2E6 | reverse complement strand
TACTGGCGTGACACAGCTAAAAAGGTGTAATAGGAAATCGACGGCTTCCTTGTCAAATAAGGGTTTGAGCCAAAATCTATTCCCTCATTTTAAGTGTGTCACGCTACTACACCCTTCTAATGTGATAGGTAGGTTGGGGGTCGCGATCAGCTACCCTGGTGCCGTAGGCGATCGCGTAACTAGCATGGTAGGGTGGGCAAAATCAAGATCTTCGACCATTGGACTGACAAATTGCCCATTTTTGCTAAACCTACCCGATTAGGCGGGAAGACTATGGTGGGCATTGCCCCTCAATCATTTTGCTGCTGTTGGAGATATTTGACAATGCCCACCCTACTAGACTGGCTTGTTGCTCTTTGTAGTACCGTGGCACATTGCCCCTCTCTATGTATCTTCAAAAATGGAATGCTCCCCTGAAACTTTCAGGGACAACTAAGTTATATAATTCAAAATTGGCGCACTTGGGATAGCCGCAGCTTCCGTGGTTATCCTAAATATTGGTAAATTCTGATCCCGTAGGGGCGGGTTTAGCTGAATTATCCTGTGGTTGCCTTCATTTCCGGTAAACCCACCCCCTAACCCCTCCGGTGGAGGGTAACCCGCCCCTGCATCCGGTTTACGACAATTTGCCCTATGTTGGGTAGAGCGATAGCGAGACCCAACCTACATTTTTAGTCGTGCCACGGCACTAAAGCTTATATGGCTGAAGAAATAGTCTATACTCACATCTTGCACCAGTACATATATACTTAAATTTGGTCAGTTAGAACAATCAATTTCAATACTGAAACAGTCAAATCTTATCACTGTTGCCAGATGATACCAAATCCGGTATACACAAACCCTTTATATCCCACCCTGTAGAGACGTTGCATGCAACGTCTCAGAGCAAGTTTCGCGGTTTCTTCAAAACGGGGATATCTAAACCGGATTTGGTATGAGCTGTTGCCTACCTCCACAAGTATGTTTCCGGCAGGCGTGCAAGATCTGAGTAATAGTTTTACGGCTCGCCTAGATTGGGGTATTCCTTTAGTTACTGTAGATTTGAGGGATAGAACATGGCAAAAAAACGGATTACATTTCTCTGTACGTTGGGATTTCTAATTGGTACTGACGCGGGGACGCACCAGACGCACCAGACGCACCAGATACGGGGACACTGTTTCGGTGCGTTACGCTTCGCTCTAAGCGTAGCATCCCGAAGGGTATACGCACCCTACAGGATCTGCGATCGCTTTTTTGATAAAGTAAAGATGTGAGCCAAAGTCCATTTATTATGAGCCAAGTATCCCCCCAGCGCACCACCCGTCGAGGTAGACTTTTCCCAGAGTACACAATCCCCCTAGAAGAACTTGCCAGACGTCAAGGGGAGGATCAAGCCTTATATGAGCGTTGTCGCGCAGTTTTCGAGCAAGTTCAACCGGAACTAATCAAAGACCATTACAATTGGTTCATCGTCATTGAGCCAGATAGCAGAGACTATTTCATTGATATCGATCAAGAACTAGCAACCCAAAAAGCTTCTCAAAAACATCCTGATGCCGTGTTGGGGGTATTCCGTCTCAATGAGATAGGAGCCTGTGGCAGAATATGATTTCAGGTAGATTTTCCCTCAGGATTGCTGACATTAGGAGAGAGTTGAATTATTTTTAACTCCTAATCAACTTCATTAACGAAAATTAGATGTAGGGGCGTTGGTGAAGCTTTCTCGAAGAGTAGCATTGGGGCTATAATTTATCTTCTGAAACCCTAGTTTTTCTGTTAGCGAATATATTTCTCAGATCTTGCACCTCAGGAAACAAAATTAAAAACCTCAATCATGAAAAACGCCATAATTAAATTGTATCAGGATCGATATTTAGTTCTCGCAGTTTTTCAGCTAATTTGTAGGCTCGCTCTTCGGGAGAGTTCACCAGTTTACCTTCTGGGGTAAAGAAGCGGACAAAATTGTTATGGATCCCCAGATATAATCCTAACTGTTGACTCCACAAATGTCCCTGCTCATTAGCTGTTAGGTCTTCGTATTTGCCGTTTACTAGATGAAAGCCGGTTAACTCTAGGTTCTCTGGATCGAATAAGAAGTAATCAGGAGTGCGAAAGGTATCTTGATAAATCTTTTTCTTAGTGGTTTTATCGATATCTGCTGTTGATGGGGAGAGTACTTCGACAATGACATGGGGATATTTGCCATCTTCTTCCCACACTACCCAGCTTTTACGAGTTTTCCTTTCTGCTTCCAAGACAACGAAAAAGTCAGGACCTCGGAAATGTTCTGATTTGAGTTGGTTGGGGCTATAATAAATAGTCAGGTTAGCCGCAGCATAAAAATCATCGCGATCGCGCCACAGCCATTTGAGACATTGGAGTAGTAAGATGATTTGGTCTAAGTGTAGTTCCGTTTCCAAGGGTGGTTCGTTGCTATATAAGTCGCCTGGGGGAAAGATAATATCTTGAGCGATCGTTTGGGAAGTTTCTGGTGGTTTAACGATTTCTTGAATAGGAGCCATGTTAGGTGTTAGGTGGTAGGTAGTAGGATTACCTTTCACCCATTATGACGATAACATTGAGTATTGGTGTGATTACAAAGCTACAAACAACAAACGTTAAACCTGGGCTCGACTGTACCATCGCAGTAATACCCGTGCCAACCGTTCAGGATTGTGTCGCACAAAGTTAGTGACTTCATCTTCATCCATCACATTCGACAGAACAACGCGACGTCCTAACTGAGCAATGGCTTCTCGGTCAAGGAAAACTGGATGAGAACCGACTTTGGCATAATTAATCAGCGACTGGGCCGAGGGAGATTTTTTATGCACCAATACGGCGTTAAATAGGGGTTTACCACAGGCTTCGTCGATCGCTCTGATATGATCAGAAACACTGTATCCCTGAGTTTCACCAGGTTGGGTCATGATATTACAAACATAGATGCGGGGAATTGAGCAAGAAGCGATCGCTTCTGTAATTTCTGGTACTAAGAGATTGGGAATAACACTGGTATAGAGGCTACCAGGACCTAAAATAATGTAATCAGCTTCCCGAATCGCTTTTACAGCTGCTGGTAAGGCTGGTGGATTTTCTGGGGTACAACCAATTCTGAGGATTTTGCCATTGGCCTCAGTAATACTCGACTCCCCTTCAATCCGACGTCCATCTGCTAATTCTGCCCAAAGGCAAACATCACTGAGGGTTGCTGGTAGTACTCGTCCCCGCACCGCTAATACCTGGGAACTCGCAGCGATGGCTCGCTCTAAGTCACCGGTAATTTCACTCATAGCGGTTAGAAACAAGTTACCAAAACTGTGACCTACTAAACCACTGCCTGCCTTAAAGCGGTATTGAAACAGTTCTGTGAGCAACTTTTCTTGGTCTGCTAATGCTGTCAAACAGTTGCGAATATCTCCTGGCGGCAATACCCCAAACTCTTGTCTGAGCCGTCCACTAGAACCACCATCATCTGCCACAGTTACAATAGCAGTGATATTTGCACTATAGACCTTCAAGCCTCTGAGTAATGTAGAAAGACCTGTACCACCGCCAATAACGACAATTTTTGGACCCCGATTTAGTCGGCGATGAGCCAGCAGGACATCCACTAGTTCTTGATCTCGGTCTGGTTTTAAAACCTCGGCAATGGAGCCAACTGTCCGGGTTTGTCCCCAGAAAATCAATACCAGACCAAAGATAATCGCCATTGGGCCGGATACATAATTGGGGATAATGGTCGTAATTTGTTCCAGAATTCCCGCTGTGAATTCAATCAAGCGAAAAATAGGGGTTAGTTTGACCCAAATAGCCAACCCCAAGCTAGTTAGCAATACACCAGCAGCACTAATGAGCAACCAACGTTTCACCAATAATCCAGGAGCCAACCATTTAAACCAACGATTGAATTTTTGGGGTGTTCGACCTCTGGATTCATGCTGGATGGTACGTAAAGCTTGCTTAAAAAAAGTATTTGGGAACATTTAATGATCAAAGCCTGAAAAACACAAGGATTGGATAGAAGGGTGAACTACTACTGTAGGAGATTAGACTGAAAAAGCACTTCCCAGGATAAGGCAGATGGAAAAGCGAATTTTAGGAATCGACCCAGGACTAGCCATCTTGGGCTTTGGAGCAATTCTCTGCCCAACGACTCAAAAGGTGGCTGCTTCAAAAGAAGATTGTAGCAACTTAACTCTTAAGCCGGTGTCTGAGCTAGTACAGTTGTTAGATTTTGGTGTTATCCGGACACCGGCCCGTACTGAAATCGGGGCACGACTCTGTACTATTTATGAAGATTTGCACACCCTGATGGAACAGTTACAACCGGATCTCGTCGCGATCGAGAAACTGTTTTTTTACCGCATGAGTAGCACAATTAGTGTAGCTCAGGCACGAGGGGTCTTGATGTTAGTTTTGGCACAATGTCAAGTGTCCGTAGTAGAGTTTACACCAGCCCAAGTTAAACAGGCATTGACCGGTTATGGGAATGCTAATAAGTATGATGTCCAGCAGGCAGTGGCAAGGGAGTTGAATTTAGAGAACCTCCCCAAGCCAGATGATGCGGCAGATGCACTAGCAGTAGCTTTGACTGCCTGGTTTAGCCAGTCTCAATGTACCTAGTTTACCTTGATAGGTACATGATCACCCACATTTAACTGGTGGAGAGCTATCTTAGGATAGTCATGAACAATGAGCCACCCCCTCCACCCCATCCCCGACCCCTCTTCTCAATCTACAGAAGAAGTAACTTAACTCGTCAAATACCCCTGCGGTTGCCCCTTGTCTTACCTTTTGTCCTGCAAATCTTTGCTGCTGTGGGATTAACCGGTTGGCTGTCGCTACGCGATGGACAAAAAGCTGTCAATAACCTAGCAAGCCAATTGCGTAGTGAAGTTACTGCTCGCATTGAACAGAAACTGGACAATTACCTAGAAAAACCCCAACGACTCAATCAGCTCATTGTCAATGCCATTGAGCGGGGTCAATTGAGTTTACAGTTGGATCAGCCCCTACCACAGCATGAATTTTACCTCTGGCAGCAGATAACACTTTTTGAAGAAGTAACTTGGATTTCTTTGGGTTCTCAACAGGGAGGAGAATACCTGGGCATTACCCGACAAACACAAGAAGGCGAGCCTCCTCTTCAGTTTGCTGTGGCTAATGAATCTACTGATTATTTCACTGTTTTCTATGAAAGCGATAACTCTGGCAAAAACACTCTTCAGGAAGTCCGGATAGCTGATAAACCCTACGATTCTCGAACCCGCCCTTGGTACGCCGAGGCTGTAAAAGCTGGAAAACCGATCTGGACTGGGATTTATCCAGATTTTGTTTTACCCAGACTTTATATCACTACCAGTCGGCCAGTGTACGACAAGGAAAAAAATCTTTTGGGGGTTAGTGGAATTGATTTAAGCCTTGAGGACATCAACTCCTTTTTACTCAATCTCAAGGTTGGTGAGTCAGGAGAAACCTTTATTATCGAACGGACAGGAGAACTCGTAGCCCAATCAACTGCAGAGAATTCCTTTATTAGTGAGGAAGGAGAAGCCAAACGAATTACAGCTTCTGACAGTAGTAATCCCCTCATTCAAGCAACAGGGGAATATTTAAAAGAGCATTTTGGTCACTTCACCCAAATTAAGGAGACGATCAAACTTGATTTTCAACTAGATGGTGAGCGGCAATTTGTCCAAGTACGGCCTTATATACCTCATAGTAAAAGTAAAGCTCAAGAAAATAACGATTGGTTGGTTGAAGATGGTCTTGATTGGCTAATTGTTGTGGTAGTTCCAGAAGCAGAGTTTATGGCAGAAATCAATGCTAATACTCGCACCACCATTGGATTGTGTTTGGGAGCATTGGTAATCGCCACAGCTATTGGTATTATCACTTCTCACTGGATTACTCAACCGATTCTCCGTTTAAGTGCTGCTGCTGGAGCCATAGCTAGTGGGCAATTAGACCAAAAGGTTGAACTGGGAAATATTAAAGAATTGAACATTCTGGCTAGTTCATTTAACAAAATGGCCAAGCAGTTGTGTGGCTCTTTTGATGAGCTAGAAACTCGTGTTCAACAACGAACAGCTTCTTTGACTCAAGCAGAGTCTGAACTGCGGGGTTTGTTTGCTGCTATGACTGAACTGATTTTTGTCAAAGATGGCCAGGGACGTTATCTCAAAGTTGTATCTTCTCAGTCTGAGATACTGTACAAACCAGCTGATGAACTGCTTGGTAAACTCGAACACGAAGTTTTTCCCCCAGCGCAAGCAGATATTTTGGTCGGCTATATTCGAGAAGCTCTCCAAACTCAACAAACTGTTAAAGTTGAGTATAGCTTGATGTCGAAGGGTCAAGAGGTTTGGTTTGCTGCCAGTATTTCACCCATTACAGAAAACTCCGTTATTTGGGTGGCGCGTGATATTACTGACCGCAAACAAGTTGAGGAGGCATTGAGAGAGAAAGAAGCCTATTTGCGGCTGATTCTAGATAATATCCCTCAGCAAGTTTTCTGGAAAGACACTAACTTAGTCTTTGTCGGATGTAACCGCAACTGGGCTCAAGCTGCTAAGTTGGAAAATCCAGAAGCTGTAGTAGGTTTGACAGATTACGATTTGCTCCCCAAGGCGGTGGCAGACTCATTCCGAGCTAAAGATAGTCAAATTATGGAGGCAGATCAGCCGGAATTACATCACATTGATATCAAACACAAACCAGGAGAAGATGGGCAAAAACGCTGGATCGATATCAATAAAATTCCCATTCATGATATTCAGGGCAAAGTAATTGGTATTCTCGGAGTTATCGAAGATATAACTCAACGCAAACAGGCAGAAGAAGCCTTGCTGATAGAACAAGAAAAGTCAGAGCAACTATTATTAAATATATTACCCAAACCCATTGCTGAGCGCCTGAAGCAAGATACTAGTGCAATCGCTGAGCAATTTGACGAAACCACCATTATGTTTGCTGATATTGTCGGCTTTACTCCCCTTTCTGCTAAGATGCCCCCGACGGAACTGGTCAAATTGCTCAATCAGGTTTTTTCCCTTTTTGACCAATTAGCAGAACAACATGGTTTGGAAAAAATTAAAACCATTGGGGATGCCTATATGGTGGTGGGAGGCTTGCCTGTAGCTATGCCCAATCATGCTCAAGCGATCGCGAATATGGCTCTAGATATGCAAGAGGCAATTAACCAATTTCAGGCAGATGTCGGCGAATCTTTCCAAATTCGCATCGGGATTAACACTGGCTCCGTCGTTGCTGGGGTGATTGGCATTAAAAAGTTTATCTATGATTTATGGGGAGATGCAGTGAATGTAGCATCAAGGATGGAATCCTCAGGAGTTCCCGGTAAAATTCAAGTTACTAGGGAAACTTATGAGCGTTTGCAAGATAAATTTGTCTTGGAAGAACGGGGTGAGATCAAAGTTAAGGGTAAAGGAGAAATGACTACCTATTGGCTCATTGATCGCTGCTGAGGTGGAAGATACCCGACTTCTTGAAGAAGTCGGGTATCTGGGAATCTGTGGATCTGAACTGTAGTCAATAGTACTAATTTTTTGTTTTTTAGATGTTTACATTCAACTGAAGTTAAATGGTAAACCAGGAGAACAATTCAGTGTTAGAGTAGCACTTGGCGAGGCAAGTATAATGGAAGATTTTGTAATTTAAAGGCTATAATTAGAGAGTTATCAAATTCGGGAGACATCACCAAATTAGTAAACCCTTGGGTTTTGATGAATCGAGCACTGTCAACGGCCAACATTTTGGGGTTGAAGTGCGAGGTCAGGTTTTTGATAACCTCTCTGAACAAGGGCACACTCGTGAGAGTTGGCTACAAGATTTTCGATGTCATAGCGGACAATTTATCTTAACAGAAGTTGATAGTTGGTAGCGAATAAGATTCTATGAGCAAGGACAATCTCTTTGAATTACTGGAAAAGATTAGCCGGAAGCCAGGGCTCTACATTGGTAGTCATTCAGTCACTGCATTACGCCACTTCCTCGTTGGGTATAAGTTTGCACGTCAGGAAATAGGGATGTTACCCACTGAACTGGAATTAGATTTTTATCAAGAATTTCAACCCTGGCTTCAGAGACATTTCCAGATACAAACAACAAACTCCTGGGATAGGATTTTACTTTTTAAATATGTTGATGAAAAAACCGCCTTTGCCAACTTCTTTAAACTTGTAGAAGCCTTTCTTCAGAGAGACAGGTGATTTCGTTCAAAATCCTTGCACCTTCACCAGGAAAATCCCTGGGTAACCGAGGGATTTGACTGCCCAAAACTAGGATAAATGCTTCATTCCTTGTTGCTTGTTACTTGTTACTTGCTATACCAAATCCGGTATAGATAGTCCCGTTATCTTGAGGATAAGGCTCCAGGGCAGAAGGAAAAGAAGGAAAAGAAGGTTTTAAGCGAAACCGGGTGTTTGGAAAGCGGATTTGGTATTACTTATTCTCCCAAGCCCTAATTAATCGCAATTGTCCCCACCATACCTAATTCCGTATGTCCTTTGATAGAGCAGTGGAGTTCGTAGTTTCCTGGCTTCATTGGTACAAATACCCATTCTGCCTCACCACCAGGTTGTAGTTCCAATTCATGAATTGCTCCTTTGACTTCCACTTTACCTGCTTGGACTTTCTGAGTCCAGCTAACATCAGCAAAGTCTTTGGCTGTGAAATAGTGCTTTTGAGGACTGGGGTTATCCAATAGCAGTTTGTAGCGCTTACCAGCAGCAAACTCTAGGTTACTGGGAAAAAATTTTAACTCATTAGCTCTGTTACCCAGGCTGACTTTGAGCTCTGTTGCTGGTTGAGTAGTAGCAGAGGCAGCAGTTGCTGCTGGTGTCCAGATGACTCCCAGGAAGATAGTTAGTCCTAATATGGTAATCAAGCATCTAGATATCCATCGGCTTGACCACCCTTGATTGATGGAGAAAATAAATTGCACCATGTTGATATATCCTGACTCATAAGTGAACTAAGTTAATATATTAGGCTATGCTGCAAACCATATCTCCTCTTACCCTAGGGTTTCAGTTTACTTCTCCAGGACCAATTTTGTTTGAGCTAGGACCCCTAGCAATCCGTTGGTACGGACTATTGATTGCCTCAGCGGTGTTAATCGGAGTTAGTCTTTCGATGTACCTAGCCAAGCACCGCAACCTCAACCCAGAGATTATGGGTGACTTGGCAATCTGGCTAATAATTGGAGCAATTCCTGGTGCCAGACTTTACTATGTCCTATTTCAATGGCAAGAATACGCCCAACGTCCTGAAGATATCATCGCCATTTGGAAAGGCGGTATTGCGATTCACGGTGCTATCCTCGGGGGTATCTTAACTGCGTCAATTTTTGCCCGTCTTAACAAAGTATCTGTTTGGTTACTAGCAGATCTGGTAGCACCTTCCTTAATTTTAGGTCAAGCTATCGGGCGTTGGGGTAACTTCTTTAATTCTGAAGCTTTTGGTAGACCAACAAATTTACCTTGGAAACTCTATATTCCACCAGCAAATCGTCCCCTCAATCTGATTAACTTTGACTATTTTCATCCCACCTTCCTCTACGAATCTGTATGGAACATCCTAGTCTTTGGATTACTGATAAATTTGTTCTTTCGAGATTTAAACAGGAAAACCCATCTGAAGGTGGGAACTTTAGCTTTGACTTACATGATTGCTTATAGTGCTGGTAGAGTCTGGATTGAGGGATTTCGTACTGATAGCCTAATGCTCGGACCATTACGCATGGCCCAAGTCATCAGTTTAGTCGCGATCGCACTGGGACTTATTGGTTTAGTCTGGTTATATCGAATTGGTCGTTCCCTACCAGATGTAGTTCCGGCGGAAAATTAGGTGTTAGGTGTTAGGTGTTAGGTAGTAGATGATAATTGGTAGGTAGTAGGTAGTAGGTATCAGGTAATGACCAATGACAAACAACCAACAACAAATAACCAACAACAAACAACCAACAACAAACAACCAACAACAAGCAACCAATAACAAACAACAAATGACCAATAACAAATGACCAATAATAATGGAACTATATTTAATTCGTCACGGTATTGCTGCGGATAGGGAAGCTTACTCCAATGATAAAAAACGTCCTCTGACTGATAAAGGGCGTCAGAAAACAACTAAAGTAGCCAAGGAATTGTATAGGCGTGGACTGCGTTTTGACCTGATTTTGACCAGTCCCCTAGTGCGAGCTAGAGAAACTGCCGCTATACTTAAAGATGTTGGGCTTAGTAAACGAGTGGAAGAGTTTCCCAGTCTTGCTCCCAATGGTAACATCCATGTCTGGGTCAATTGGCTAGAATCAGAGTGGAAGAATAACACAGTTAGAAACTCTTTAGCGCTAGTCGGTCATCAACCAGATCTAGGAAATTGGGCAGAAACTTTGCTGTGGGGGAAATATCAAGAAAAACTTGTTCTTAAAAAGGCTGGGGTTCTTGGTTTACACATTCCAGAAATTAAGATACCTTTGAGCCAATGTGAGCTATTTTTGTTGATTTACCCTAAGTGGCTACTCTAGTCAGGGCTTGAATGAAGTTACTAGAATTACCTTTCTTCTCTGAAGTCGAATCGTAATTTCTCAATAAGTCCTGGTAAAATCACAAAAAACAGCCTTAAAATGACGCAAAATCGTCGCTAGAAGCCAAAGTTACCCTGACTTATTGAGAAGATTCCGAGCAGCGCAAGCTGGTGCCCAAAGCAATCGCGAGTTGTGGTAAACTACTCTAAAGAGATTATACCAAATCCGATGGATCGATTCCGAGTTCCTTCAACTTTGCGGCAAGAATATCAGCTCGTTGTTGTTCCTGCTCAGCTCGTTGTTGTAGTAGTTCTTTTTCTTGTCGTTCCTGCTCAGCTCTTTGTAGTAGTAATTCTTTTTCTTGTCGTTCCTGCTCAGCTCGTTGTTGTTCTTGTTCAGCTCGTTGTTGTTCTCGCTCAGCTCGTTGTTGTTCGTGATCTCCCCTTTCTCGTTCTTCGCGATAAGTTCTTAAAAATTCTCCCCGTTGAGGATTGAAAAACCGCAACTCACCATTGCTAAATAACCACAGTTCTAATCCTAACACCAAGGAGGGAACCACTATGGTTCCGTTT